>CAYOHV010000033.1:0-6966 GCA_964403825.1 uncultured Bifidobacterium sp.
CTGGGTGCCGGCTCTGGTGTAAGGCCGACGGAGGCCGATGCCGGCCTGTTCTGGGGCCAGTGCCATGTTGGGTCCTCCGTGATTAATTCGGACGTCTGTCCGGGTGGTGGTGAATGTGGACAGTTGTCCGGTTTTGGGTGCGTTCTGGTGGTACTGAGAAAACTGCGTTGAGAAATGGTTGAACTGCCGTCTTGCGGTTAAGCCCCCCGAAAAACCCGTAACCACAAGATGTTGTGGTTTTGCGCCTCTCCTCGCCAACTCGGCCACAAGATGTCGGAGAATTACACCACTGCAATTCGCCGCCGTCAATGTTATTTTCAAAAAAAACCAAGATTTCCGATTTGAGGCTGGAAATTTCGGCTGGATCACGCTGCGGCGGGACGCCAGGTCGAGCGAATCTGAGCGTCGCCTTCAAGGAGTCGACCGGAAGTTGCCCCCCGCTCGTTACACCACCATCCGTCGTCCGCGCCGCAGCGTTGCACCCATCGAGAAAGGTACGCCTTTTGGCCTGTGGGTTGGAAGGGGAAAAACCATGTGGATTTCCCAAAAAACGCTGGGGATTTTGCGTGGATAACGTGAGGAAATGCGCCAGGTATTCCCCACCCTTGAAACAGATCTTGATTTGGTCGACATCGTGAACAGCGACCATCGAGCGGCGCGCCCAGACCGCCCTTGGATTGGCGTGAATATGGTGACCAGTTTGGACGGCGCCGTGGCTGTGGATGGCCGATCGGGTGGATTGAGCAGTGAAGCCGATAAGGAAATGTTCCGTGCGCTGCGCCAAATGCCTGACGCCATCATTGTGGGTGCCGGCACCGCTAGAGCTGAGAATTACGCACCGGTTCGTCTTTCCGATGACATTCAATTGGCGCGACAACAACGTTCGCTTTCGGCTTTGCCGCGCCTGGTTGTTATTTCGGGACGATTGCAATTCGATGCATCGGCGCGTTTGTTTGAAGATGAAACGCAACGTCCGATTTTGATAACGACGAATGAACGTGCTGAGAACGCGCCGCAAAGTTTGCACGCGGTGGCGGAAATTATTGGCTGCGGTGTTAACAACGTTGATATCGAAAAAGCAATGAAAACATTGCGCGAAATGAACATAGGCGTGGCGTTGTGTGAAGGCGGACCAACGTTGAATGCCGAGTTGCTTAATGCGCGAATGATTGATGAATGGTTTTTGACTTTGTCGCCCGTTTTGGTTGGCGGCAATGAAATGCGCGCTATTCAGGGAATGAATGCGCAAGCAATTGATTTGCCATTGCAAAGGATTATTGAAGCGGACGGAATGTTGATGACGCGCTATGCGCGCGAATCGTGACGCTTCGGTTCGGTTTGTTTTGTCAGCAACGTGATTTCGCGTTGGAAATCGGAGAAGTCGTCGAAGCCTTTGTAGACGCTGGCGAAACGCATATAAGCAACGTCGTCTACTGATCGCAGTTTTTCCAAAACGGCAACGCCAATTCGCTCGCTGGAAAGATCCGGACCGAAACTGCGAAGTTCTTCTTCTATTTCGCAAGAGATTTGTTCGATCACATCGGCTTCGATGGGCCGACCTTTGGCGGCTGCGGAAATACCTTCGACAATTTTGTTGCGATCGAACGGCATGCGTTCGCCTGATCGTTTGGTCACGATTATGGGCACTTCTTCCATTCGTTCGAATGTTGTAAACCGCGCACCGCAGCCCAAACATTCGCGCCGACGTCGAATTGCTAACCCATCGTCGGATTGACGTGAGTCGACAACTTTGTCGTCGTGATGGGCACAGGCCGGACAGCGCACGCCGCCACGTTACTGGCCACATAACGCCTAGAGGCCTCGTATATCGATGTATTGACCCGGTTCAATTTGTTTTGAGCCAACACGTTGCGCCAACTTGTCGACGAGTTTGCGCACATCGCCTTTTGGTTGAATACGACGAGCAACTGTCCAAAGTGAATCGCCCTTTTCGACCACGACATAGGTGGGCGCAATTTCAGTTGCTTGCGAAAACGCATTTCCGGATGTTGCGGCGGCATTGTTTGCCTCGGCCGAAACCAGCGGGGCAGCTCCGCTGGCTTCGGCCGACGAACTACCGACAACCTGCATGACGCCAACAGCCGCAAATGACACCGTTAAAGCAAGAGCCACTCCCGCCACCAAGGACCGGAAGGGACGGGCATTGCTGTGACGATGCATTGGTTGTGGGGGTTGGACCATGCGGCGGGGCGCTGGGCGAGGTTGACGGGTAACAGAAATTGGCAGATTCCATGGGGCCAGCGGAAGAGGCCTAAGGCTCATTTGTTCAACAAAATCGGCGTGGAAAGCGGCTTGAGCAGCGAAAGAGTTAGGTGTCGAGCGGGTTGTTGAGGCGGTGAGTGATGTCTTTTGCATGAGGAGAGTCTCCCTGTGGGGTATGACAGCTTTGGGGCCTGGCAGCCGTACATCTGTTCGATACAGTGAAACAGAACGCCTGTTCGATGTCAAGGGGAAAATCGAACGGGTGTTTGCCTTGGGATTCCCCCTCGAGTACCCTGTACACACGTTCGAAATGAAAGGCCTTTTATGACCCTCGATCGCCTCACACCTCGCCAACAGCAAATTCTTGATGTCATCGACCAGCACCTCACCGAGCGGGGTTACCCGCCGTCAGTGCGCGAAATCGGCGAGGCCGTTGGCCTCACCTCCCCGTCGAGTGTGCAAAACCATCTCAATCGCCTTAACGATCTCGGCTACTTACGCCGTGATCCCACCAAGCCCCGCGCTCTTGAAGTTCGTTACGACCCCAATTCCGGTGCCTCCGGCGATCGTCGTCCGTTCCGACATGTTCCTCTGGTTGGCGATGTTGCTGCCGGCACCGATGTGTTGGCACAAGAAAATGTCGAAGAAATTCTTCCCGTGCCCACCGATCTTTGTGGCGATGGTGATCTCTTTATGTTGCGTGTCCGCGGCGATTCAATGATCAATAAGGGAATCTTCGACGGCGATTATTTAGTTGCACGTGCACAAACAACGGCGCGTAAAGGCGACATCGTCATTGCCGGTATTCCCGGTGAAGAAGCAACCGTGAAAACGTGGTCAACGGAAGGCAACGAAGTGGTGTTGTTGCCCGCGAACGACAAACTTTCGCCAATGCGTTACCCAGCGCAAGATGTCACTGTCTTCGGCAAAGTGGTCACTGTTTTACGTAAGTTGTAAGCCCGCTAATAAATGCACTAGCGCATTTAATTGCGTTAGCACTTTTGTTATTGCAAAAACTCAACAACAACTCACACGCCGTTTTGCACTAAAGATCGCAAAACGGCGTGTACTTTTTCCAACGGCTGACGATCAAGATATTCACCGGCGGTATGCGCAATCGTGTTGTCACCCGGACCGAAATTCACCGCCGGAATTCCATGCGCCGCGAAACGTGCGACATCAGTCCAACCTAATTTCGCTTCCACTACCCCACCACTTAATGACACCAGTTGGGATAGCAGCGGATGCGTTAAACCAGGCGCCGCTGCATCAGCAGCATCGACAATTTCCAATGTGTCGTTCTCTTCTAAAACATCAGTAAACAACGAACGAACAAACGCTTCGGCTTGTTCAAGTGAACGATCGGGTGCAAAACGGAAATTGAACGTCAAACGAGAAACATCGGGCACAACATTGCCGGCGATTCCACCTTCGATAGCAACGGCTTGTAACGCTTCACGGAAATGACAACCATCAATGATGGGTTCACGCGTTGGAGTGCTAGCCAAAATTTGCACCGCTTCACCCATTCGATGAATGGCGTTACGTCCCATCCACGGTCGAGCGGTATGAGCGCGTGCGCCTTTTAAGGTGAGCACAAAGCGCATCGTGCCCTGACAACCAGCCTCGATGATGGCATCGGTGGGTTCACCCAAAATTGCAATATCGCCGTGCAAAAGTTCCGGCGCTTGGGCAAATAACTCGCCTAAACCGCTTTCGCTTGATGCAATTTCCTCGCGGGCATAAAACACATAGGTGATATCAACTGCCGGAGCGGTCATCTCGGCGGCCAGTTGCAACATCACGGCAAGGCCACCTTTCATATCGGCTGATCCCACGCCGAAAAGTCGGTCGCCTTGGCGATTAATAACCATTGATTCACTTGCGGGAACAGTGTCGGTATGGCCAGCCAAAATCACGCGCTGGGCACAACCGAAATTGGTGCGGGCTACCAAATTGTCGCCGAGGCGAACAACCTCGAGATGAGCATGGGCGCGCAACTCTTGTTCGATCGCAGCAACGATCTCAGATTCTTGGCGACTGGGAGACGAAATCTCAACCAACGCTTGAGTGCGGTCCAGTAAGTCCATAAGAAAAGTTTGCCTAGGTTGCTGCGCCGTGGTCGCGTAACACTTCGTTCAACGCAGCTTTATCGTGTCGTTCGCCTTCACTCAAACGTTTCAAAACTAAAACGCAAGGCAATCCGAATTCGCCGCCTGGGAATGTACGAGGACGAGTGGCCATAACGGCCACGCTCCATGGTGGAATGACACCACGGGAAAGTTCTTCACCGGTTTCTGCATCAATAACCGGAATCGATGCGGTGAGAATGCAGCCGGCACCAACAACAGCACCGTTACCAACACGGGCACCTTCAGCGATAATGCAGCGACTGCCAATAAGCGCATCATCACCAACAAAAACCGGTGCGGCTTGCGGCGGTTCAAGTACGCCACCAATGCCAACGCCACCACTTAAATGAACGTTGGCGCCAACCTGCGCACAAGAACCAACCGTGGCCCATGTGTCAACCATGGTATTTGCACCAACACGAGCACCGATGTTGACGTAACTCGGCATCATCACCACGCCGCGTTCTAAAAATGAACCGAAACGTGCTGATGCACCGGGTACGACACGCACACCGGCGCTGGCAAAATCATTTTTGAGCGGAATTTTGTCGGCATATTCATAGGGGCCGCATTCAATCGTTTCCATTTGGGAGAGACGGAAGAACAACAAAATTGCATGCTTCAACCATTGATGAACGACTGGTTCACCGGCGCTATCAAGTTCGGCAACTCTCGCTTCGCCAGTATCCAACAAAGTGATGGCGGCGCGGACATGTTGCATTGCTTCGGTGGACGCAGGGCTAAGTGAATCGCGCTGTTCCCAAAGTTCATTGATCGTCTGTTCCAAACTCATGGAAGCAAACTAGTGCGTAGGCGGCTCAACCAAGAAGGCGTTTCGCCACAAGTTCGAGTCTTTCGATGGGTTGCACCACCGCTATCCGCACAAAACCAGCGCCATCGGCTCCGTAGAACTCGCCGGGAGAAATGATGGCGCCGCCATCTTCGGCGAAACGATTGACCAATGACCACGCATCACCATTGGGGGCCGGCGCCCATAAATAGAACGCGCCTTGTGGCATCGGTGCATCGACACCCATTTGGGCCAACACATCACGCATGAAATGCAAGCGCTCGAGATAACGCTGCTTTTGTTCTTCAACATGCGTTTGATCCGACCAAGCCGCTACGGCTGCGGCTTGTACGGGACCGGGCACCATAAAGCCGGCGTGTTTACGTAATTCCGATAAGTAGCGAACGATTTCCGGATCGCCCGCATAAAAACCAGCGCGCACACCGGCCAAGTTGGAGCGCTTCGAAAGAGAATGAACCGCAACGACACCTTCAATGCCGTGTTGCAAAATAGATTGGCGTTGTCCGCTCCAGGTGAATTCGACATAACACTCATCGGAAAACACAAGAACATTGTGAGCGCGTCCCCATTCGGCGGCGCTTTGTAAATCATCAAGTTGCCCAGTGGGATTTCCCGGTGAATTCACCCATAAACAAAGGGCACGTTTCGCATCATCAGGCGAAATTGTTTCAAGTTGTAAACGTCCATCGGGTGCGACGGGAACGGCAACAGCGCGTGCACCGGCCAGTTGCGCGCCCATCTCGTAACTTGGATACGAAATGGCGGGATATAAAACGGTGTCGCGGTCGGGTGTACGCAGGCGCAACCAATGCGGAAGTCCAGCCACAAACTCTTTTGTTCCGATACAAGCGGCTAATTGCGAAAGTTCAAGTTGCACGCCAAGTTCGCGCGCCGACCATTGTTGCGCCGCTTCGCGATAGGCCACCGAACCGATCGAGGGCGGATACTTGCGTTCACTGGACGAATTCGCAAGAGCATCAATGACTATTTGCGGGGGCGGATCGAAAGGATCGCCAATGGAGAGATCAACCACGCCGCCTTCATGCTCGGCCGCTTTGGGTCGCAATGCATCTAAACGGTCATAGGGATATGCGGGTGGTACGAATCCGGAAGTCACAAGTTCAATTCTGACCGCTACGAGCCACTATCGGCCACTAGGAACTCGCGAAACCGACTCAACGAGACATTGTCGAGTCGTGCTCGCACCACCATATTTTCTTCGGTGGCTTCTTCGGAGAGCACTTCACCCTCACGATGCACCGCCGCCAGCACATCACCGCGTGAAAAAGGAATCACCAATTCCGTCAGCGGTGAAAGTGCTCGTAAACGATCGCCCAATGTGCGCAGCATGTTTTCAATGCCATAACCAGTGCGTGCCGAAATGGCCACCGCATTGGGATGATCGCCAACAACGCGCTTCACGCCATCGGGATCGACGTCATATTTATTCACGACCAACATCTGCGGTATATCAACCGCTCCGATTTCGGCCAGAACACGATCGACGGCATCAATTTGTTCTTGGGGTTCGGCCGATGAACCATCAACAACATGCACCAAAAGATCCGCATCGGTAACCACTTCCAGCGTGGATTTAAACGCTTCTACTAATTGCGTTGGAAGTTTGGTGATGAAGCCAACAGTGTCGGTAAGTAACACCGTTTCGCCACCGGGTAATTGCAAACGACGCGTTGTCGCATCGAGCGTGGCGAAAAGGCGATCCTCTACTAAAACACCAGCATCAGTCAGTCGATTGAGCAACGTTGATTTTCCGGCGTTGGTATAACCAACAATGGCAAC
>CAYOHV010000033.1:7066-11655 GCA_964403825.1 uncultured Bifidobacterium sp.
AATTCGACTTGCGCTTTACCTTCCAAACTATGCGCGTTCTGACCGAAAATATCCAAGATCACAGCAGTTCGATCGATAGCAGTACGGCCAAGTTTCTTTTCTAAATTTCGTTGCTGAGCTGGAGTGAGTTCATCATCGAACACCACGGTGTCAGCATCAACGGCTTCACAAAGCACGCGCAACTCTTCAACTTTTCCAGAACCAATAAACGTGGCCGGATCGGGTGTTTGCCGTCGTTGTATAACTCGGGCCACGGAATCGGCACCGGCGGTGTCGACGAGCAATTCAAGTTCATCAAGATGGCGTTCAATTATTTCTTCGTCTTGGCCGGCGAAACTTACGCCCACCACCACAATTTTTTCGCGGAAACTGCGATCAATTAATCCGGAACTTTCGCCACCGAACTCACCGAAACCACCGCGGTGTGAATTAGTCATTAGCCGTCTCGATGGAGGCCACAAATTGCGTAGGCCCGATTAATTGCGGTTCATCGCCTATACGCACTTGCGCCGAACCACCTGGCATATGCACCGAAATAACGTCGCCCTTCACCAACGACCACTGATGTGAAACCACGGCCGCCGCAGTTGCGCCCGTGCCACATGCTTGGGTGCGGCCGGCGCCGCGTTCCCACACAATGAGATCGATGGCGTCGTTCGCGTTTTTGGCGATGAATTCAACATTGATGCCTTCAGCAAATTGCGATTCAAACCACGGGCCGTCAACATCGAGATCAATTTGCGAAAGATCAGATTCGATAATGAGATGAGGATTGCCCACATCAATTGTGGCGAAACGTCGCTCACCAATTTTTTCTAATGCCGCCGCGGGAACGCTTGGGCCGGCAGCGATGTTGCCCATACCAACTGTCACTGTGCCAAGACCGGTTTCCGGATCGTCATCAACTTCGACAATGCGCAAGCCACCATCGGTGAGCACGTGATAGGTGGCTGTACGTTCACGACGAGCAATGGCGAAGGCTTGGGCCAAACAACGAATACCGTTACCGCTCATTTCGGCGCGGCTGCCATCGGCATTCCAGAGATTCATAACAACGTCGATGCCGTTTTCTCGTTGTTCATCATCGGGGTGGGCGCCAAGAATGAAACCATCGGCGCCGATACCGCGATGTCGATCACAAAGTTGGCGCGCCAATTCCGGTCCACCTTCGAGCAGACCGTTGTTTTCCTCTAGAGCGACGAGGAAATCGTTTCCTAAACCGTGATGTTTGGTGAGTCGCACAACTAGTAGTCAATCAGCCTTTGGCCCAGAAGGGCGACACAGTTTTCGTCAACCTCACCAGTAGTGGGAATCCATTCAATTCGTGGGTCGCGACGAAACCATCTCTGCTGGCGACGGGCGAACTTACGGGTGCGAGTTACGGCCAGTTCCATTGCTTCGTCGAGCGGGATTCCCTTTTGTAAGTGATCAAAGATCTCGCGGTAGCCAAGGGCTTGGGCGGCCGTGCGACTCACACCGTGGGTGAGTAGTCGCTCGCATTCGCCAACGAATCCAGCAGCCAATTGGGCCTCATAACGGGCGCTAATGCGTTCATCAAGAGTCGTTCGATCGATTTCCAAGCCAACAATGGCAAAGGGAGCATCAATATGCGTTTCGAGTCCGGGTCCAAAAGAGGAAAACGGCTGGCCACTCCCAATCGTCACTTCAAGTGCGCGCACAATGCGGCGACGATTGGTTGGTTCCATACGCGCCGCCGCTACCGGATCAAGTTGTTGCAGACGAACAAACAATTCGTCAGTCGCAAAATTTTCTTCGAGATCTTTTTTCACTTCCGGAAAACGTCCCGGTATTTGTAAATCATCGGTAAGCGAACGTAAATAGAGACCGGTACCGCCAATGAGCAACGCGCAATTTCCTCGGTCGGCAATGGCGGTAAGAACACTGCGACATTCACGCTGAAAACGCGCCACCGTGTAGTTCTCATTTGGATCACAAATATCGATCATGTGATGTGCGAACTCTTGTTGTTCGCTGGCATCGGGCTTTGCCGTCCCAATATCCATGCCGCGATAAACCTGCATCGAGTCAACGCTGACAATTTCAACGTCTTTTTGTTGTGCTCGTACATAACGAGCAACAGCAAGACCTATGGCTGATTTTCCCGAAGCAGTCGGGCCCACAATGGCAAGGACGTTTGGGGCGGTCAACCTGCGGTCACCGGAATGCGCGTGCGGTGACGAGGCGCTGAGAGAACCTCGCGCAATTCGCCCCGCAAGAAATGAGGTCCGGCATCGGTGATTTCACACGTCACTAATGTGCCGGCGCGTAATGCGGATTTGGCGGGGAAATGCACCAGTTTGTTTTGAGCCGTGCGAGCGGAAAGAACATTGGGATCGCGTTTGGAAGGACCTTCAACTATTGCTTGTTCGATGCGTCCGATGCGGGCGCGATGTTTTGCTAACGCTGAACGTTCGATGACCACGCGTAACCGTTCGAATCGGTTACCAACGGCTGCCGGATCGCAGAACTTCTCCACCAGTAAGGCCGCTTCGGTTCCCTCGCGGGGCGAGAAAATAAACGTATAGGCCGAGTCGTATTCCGCCGCCGCGGCCACTTCGAGCGTCTGTTCAAAGTCCTGTTCGGTTTCGCCGGGATACCCCACGATGATGTCGGTTGTCACCGCTAAGTCATCGATGGCGGCGCGGGCGGCAAACAATTTCTCCAAATACCGCTCGGCGGTATAACCCCGATGCATTTCTGCCAATACGCGATCACTACCGGCCTGTAATGGCAGATGAAGATGCGGGCACACTTCCCGAGCCGATGCCATAGCGGCAATTGTTTCGGGGCGTAAATCTTTGGGATGCGGACTGGTGAAACGCACCCGATCGATCCCCTCAACTTCGGCCACCGCTAAAAGTAAGTCGGCAAACAAAGGACGAATTTTGCGATCGGACATCCAGAGTTCGCCGGCAATCGCAAGATCGTCACCCATAGGCGAATCGGATCGTTGGGCCAGAGTTAAATCACGACCATATGAATTGACGTTTTGACCAAGCAACGTGATTTCGCGCACACCATCGGCGGCAAGCACCTTTACTTCATCAATGAGATCGCCAAATGGCTTACTGGCTTCCTTGCCGCGTACGGCCGGCACGATGCAATACGCGCAGGTGTTATCGCAACCAATCTGAATAGTTACCCATGCCGACCAATCGACTTCACGACGAACCGCTAACGCCGTAGGAAATGCTTCAGCATCATTTAATGCTTCATCCCAAATTTCAGTGATCGGACCGCTCGTGCGCGATTGATGAAGAAGATCAACTGCTCGGTGCACGTTATGGGTGCCAACAACAACATTGACATGGGGTGCGCGTTCCATAATGCGCTCGCGGTCTTTTTGCGCTAGGCAACCGCTCACCACGATTTCAACATCGGGTCGTTCTTCTTTTAACGATTTGAAATGACTTAGATGTCCATAAAACTTGTTGTCGGCATTTTCCCGGATACAACAAGTGTTGAAAACGACGACATCAGCACTGTCATCTGATTCGGCCGGAACAAGCCCATCGGCTTCTAGAAGAGCAGCCAAACGCTCCGAGTCGTGCTCGTTCATTTGGCACCCGTAGGTTCGGATGGCGTAGGTCTTGGCCGATGTCACGTCCAAAGGTTACGCCGCGCCTGCTGGAGCTCGACAATGCGCCACTCCAGCAGGCACTAGCGACGGGTTACTCGTCGAGTGAAATCGGGACGTCGTGCTCTTCGGTCATGGTTTCATCGTCTTCGCCGATGCCCACATGAGCGAGGATGCGATCGGTGATTTCGACCATGACCTCTGGGTTTTCTAAGAGGTAGGTCTTGGAGTTTTCACGTCCTTGACCGAGTTGTTCGCCTTCATAGGTGTACCAAGCACCCGACTTCTTGATGATGCCCAAATCGACACCGATATCGAGGGCCGAACCTTCGCGGCTCACACCCTTGCCGTACATGATGTCGAACTCGGCTTGTTTGAAAGGCGGAGCAACCTTGTTTTTCACAACCTTGACGCGTGTGCGGTTGCCCACGACCTCAACACCATCTTTGATGGATTCGATACGACGGATATCGAGACGAACCGACGAATAGAACTTGAGTGCACGGCCACCAGGTGTTGTTTCTGGTGAACCGAACATCACGCCGATTTTTTCGCGCAATTGGTTAATGAAAACACAAACGGTTTTTGACTTGTTGAGATTGGCCGTGAGCTTGCGTAATGCCTGACTCATAAGACGGGCTTGTAAACCAACATGGGTGTCGCCCATCTCGCCTTCGATTTCAGCGCGTGGTGTTAATGCTGCAACTGAATCGATAACCACAACATCGAGCGCACCTGAGCGCACCAACATGTCGGCGATTTCTAATGCTTGTTCGCCAGTATCGGGCTGCGAAATAAGCAGTTCATCGATATCGACACCGATTGCCGATGCATAGACAGGATCCATTGCATGTTCGGCATCGATATAAGCGCAGATACCACCGTTGCGCTGCGCCTCGGCCACAACATGCATTGCCAATGTTGATTTACCAGAAGACTCTGGACCGTAAATTTCGACAACGCGACCACGAGGTAAACCGCCAACACCTAA
>CAYOHV010000034.1:0-11626 GCA_964403825.1 uncultured Bifidobacterium sp.
CTTCAACGCTCACGATTTCGGGTGAACACCAATTGAAAACGGGTGGGGGAACATCGGCTTGTGCAATCAAATAAGGAAGCGAACTCAACATGTCGTCATCCCATAAGAAGCAATGAGTGTTCGGCCCTTCGGGATGCACCGGTGTGGGAATTCCCATTTCCGCCAAGGTCACCATCATTTGTGGCCAACCATGGGTGGGGCCATAAGGAACATCGAGACGTGCGATAACGGCCGGCACACCAAATCGTTTCGATGCGTATTTCCCCGCTGATTCCGAAGCAATTTTCGAAATCGAATAAGGGGGCATGAATCCCATCTTGCGGTGATTATCGCCAAGCGGATCGGTTTCCTTATGCGGTTCTTGGCCGTTGGGTTCATACACCGCACACGACGAGCAATGGAAAAACGCTTTGACACCTTTGACACGTTCGATCATGAACGCCACGCCTTCGGCATTAGCGGCAAGATCACGTTCAAAGTCTTGTGATTTCGCTACGGCCATATTGATGACGTAGTCGAGACCATCAGGAATCTCGTCATAAGACGCTGTTTCCATATCAATCTGAATGGGAATAACACCGTCAGCGGCAACTTTTTCGCGCGCCTCTTCGGTGGTGAATCGAGATGTTCCGTAAACGGTGTTTCCTGCCGCTACGAGATTGCGGGCAAGGGGACCAGCAACTTGACCGGTAACGCCGGTGACAAGAATTTTCTGGCCAGTTAATTGAGGAAGGCTCATCGCAGGTCTCCTGTGAAATCGTCAGTACCGAAATTTGTTTGTTGAAATGGTGCGGTCCACACATGTGTGGCTAAACCACTTTCATTAATTGCTTTCGCAATTTGTCCGTAACCCTTTTCCCATTTCTTTTCGGGATCGTGGCCGAGGAAATGCAGTTGTAAGAAACGACGTGGACCAGCAGCCGGTCGAACAACGTCGGCGGGGGCATCATCGGCCAGCGGAATAACTGTTCCGCTACCAACTAAATCTGGTCCCCATTTCTTGTCGAAAGCGCGTGCTAACCAGTTTTTGCGGAACCAGTCGTCCCACTGATCATGAGTAACGCCTTCATTGAGATCTCCGGCCACCACAACTAACCCGGGATAGCCATGATCTAACCCGAGTTCGATCGTGCAACCATTGGGATCGCGTTGTTCACTCCAACGCATCGAATAAAGAAGCGTGTGGATGTGATCGCGCTGCGCAAACATGCGACCTTGGGTATGCAGCCAGTTGACATTGTCAACGTTCCAACGGTTTGTTTCTTCATCGGTGTCTTTCAACCACCAATACACCGCTAAATAAGAACCAGTCATGACATCGGGTGTCATGTCGTTGTTCTTTTTCGAACGCAGTTTCTTTAAACGCTTGGTGGCGACAAAGCGATCACCGGCAAAAACATTTGGCCCAACTAAACAACCCGAATAGAAATGGTCGTGTTCGTACCAGCGGTTGTAGGCGACCTCATACCCTTCATGAGGTTCCACCATGGTGAATAGAAATGTCCCAACCTTGATTGGGTAATCCTTCGCTGAAGTAACCACGTTTCCCCCTTTTGCCTCGAAGGGGTAACGATACCCCTCGTTTAGCGCTGCAGAAGCGGGCCCACGTCGGTGCCGAATGCCTCCACCTGCTCGGCATATTCAGCAGGATCATCGGCATCAAATTTCACCTGCAATTGGTTCACCTCAGCGGGGGTATCGGCCAAGATCGCCTCGGCGATCTGCTCGGGGGAACCCGAATAGCAAGGCTGACGCCGGTCTGAACGTGGCGTGCCGACATAGATATAGGGAATTACGACATGGCCGACGGCAAAGGGGCCGCTCTTGCCCAGTTTCTCTCGGGTGGCGGCGAGAAGATCGAGTCCCTCGCGAGTGGCTGGACCTTGCGGCAACCAACCTTCATAAGCCGCCGCGCGACGAATTGCCGGTGCCGATGAGCCGCCTACCCAAATTGGTGGTCGAGGGCTTTGTTGCGGACGCGGCAACGAACCCATTTCATCGACGTAGGTGTTTTCCATTGCCGTTGCTAATTCAGCAAGTTTGCTGCCCGTGAGTTTTCCGCGATCGGCATAAGGAATACCCAACGTGTCGAACTCGGCTTCAACGTGTCCGGCGCCGATGCCGGCAATAGCGCGACCACCAGAGAGATAGTCGAGCGTTTCGAATCCTTTCGCTGCGACCAGCGCATGACGATAGGGAAGGACATAAACATGGCTAAGTAACGCTGTTTTTGTCGTGCCCGACGCTAACCAACCAAGTGTGGTGAGACAGTCTTGCCACCACAATCCCATTGCATCGGCTTTGTCGCGAGGAATAACAATGTGATCGCAAACCGCAACATAGAAATAACCACTGCGATCAGCCGCTTGCGCAATTGACAAAAGATCAGCCGGTGTTGCTGTTGGTTCCCATTTCGCTGCATAAAGCGAACTTTGCGATTGGATCGGAAGTTGAGTGCCGTAAACGATTTTGCCGGATGGGATTTCAATCATGAACTCACCTTAGTAAGTGCGTGAGGTGGGTTGCGCCTAGAGGCCGAGGAAAGATCCACCATCGCACACGATGGTTTGTCCCGAGACATAGCCGGCGTCGTCGCTCAATAAAAACGACACAACGCCACCAATATCTTTGACCGGATCACCGATACGGCCGAGGGGAGTACGTGCTTCGATTGCGCCCCGCAATGTGGGAACCTGCGTAAAAACATTGGATAAAGCGGGAGTTTCGGCAACGGGAGCAATGCAGTTCACGGTGATCTGATGCGGTCCCCATTCGCGCGCCAGGCTTTTAGCCATTGCGCGTTGGGCCGCTTTTGCCGGTGAATACAAAGGAATATTGGCGCTGCCTTCAACCCCCGAAGGGGAAGTGACAAAGACGAGCCGACCACGCGGACTTTGTCGTAACGATGCGAATGCCTCTTGTGCGCACCAAAACGATGCCCAGACCGCAGTGCGCGACATTTGCCACCAAACATCACTTGGTGTTTCTTCTAATCGACTGGCTTGTCCGCCAGCGAATGCATTGTGAATCATCGCATCGCAGCGACCATAAAGCGCGAGTGTTTCTTTCACGCAATTAGCAATTGATTCACGCGTCGTTACATCAGTGACAATGCACTGCGCTGACAATCCTTGTGCGCGCAAACTTTCCGCCGCCGGTTCGCCAGTTTCAGCGCGCCGTGCCGCGATAACAACATGAAACCCATCGGTGGCTAAACGCGTGGCGATACCTAAACCAACGCCTTGTCCCGCACCGGTAACGATGGCAACTGGTTGCGCACTCACATCCATATGCCACCATCCACGGTCAGAGTTTGTCCCGCTAGATCATTCGCCATTGATGAACAAAGAAAGGCAATTGTTTTTGCCGCTTTTGCATTTGGATTTGCTGGCGTTGCGATCGAAATTGGTCCTGCAAGTTGCGCGTCGGCCAAAACATCTTCGGGGGCAAGCGCAACACAATTCACGCTGATGCCCTCAGGTCCCCATTGGCGAGCAATTGATTTAGTGAGGATGTGTACGCCTTCGGCCGCCGCGGCCCAATGTGCATAGTGCGAGCCGCCCGCGAATCCAGTGGTGAAAGTGGTGAGAACAACTGAACCCTGTGCTGTTCCGCCGTTAGCGTTTTGAAACTTTTCGCGGGCTTCGGTGCAAGTGGCCACCGCCCAATCCATGGTCTGTTGCCAGGCTTGGTCGAAGTTTTCATCGGTCAGATTTTCGAAAGGAATCGGTGTCATTGCCGATTTCTGCCAAGGGGCAAAAACGCAGGCATCGATGGTCGTTTTATCGTCGCCGACGACCAATGCTCCTAAGCCTGTGAGTTCATGACGAATGTCGTCGGCCAGAGGCCCATCGCCGACCACCCATATTCGAAGTCCGGTCACGTCCATCCCCCTAGTGAATCATGCTCTTCGGCTATGTGACGCCGATCACCGGCGGCTACTGTCGCAGACATGGAGATCGGCTACACACCAGAACAGGAAGCCCTGCGCGCAGAGCTTCGCGACTACTACACAAAATTGCTCGACGACAAAACAGTTGAAGAGCTTTCGCACAGCCACGGCATTGGTGAAGCAACCAAGCGCGTGTGGAAACAAATGTGCACCGATGGTTGGGCAGGCATCGGTTGGCCAAAAGAATATGGCGGCCAAGCGCGCGGTCCAATTGAACAATTCGTTTTCTTTGATGAGTCAATGCGCGCTGGTGCACCAGTGCCGATGCTGACGTTAAACACCGTTGGCCCGACCATCATGAATTACGGAACTGATTGGCAAAAGGAATTTTTCTTGCCGAAAATTTTGGCGGGCGACATTCACTTTTGCATCGGTTATTCCGAACCGGGCGCCGGCACCGACTTAGCCGCGCTGCAAACTCGTGCAGTTCGCGATGGCGATGAATACGTCATCAACGGACAAAAGATGTGGACATCATTAGCGGGCGGCGCTGATTACTGCTGGCTTGCTGTTCGCACAGATCCAGAAGCCAAGAAGCACAAGGGCATTTCTGTGATCATCGTTCCGATGGACACACCTGGTATCACCATCCAACCTCTTCGTTTGATGGGCGAACATGACATCAACGCAACGTATTTTGATGATGTTCGAGTACCGGCCAAGTTCTTGGTTGGCGAAGAAAACGGTGGTTGGGGATTGATCACCAACCAGTTGAACCACGAACGCGTCACACTTTGTTCAAGTGGTATGCCAGAGCGTCATTTGGCTGACGTGCGCGAATGGGCACAAAACACTCTGTTACCCGACGGTCGTCGTGTTATCGATCAAGAGTGGGTGCAGATGAACTTGGCCAAGGTTCACGCCAAACTCGAATACTTGCGTCTTGCGAACTGGAAAGTTGCATGGTCAGCATCGAAAGAGAAATTGCACCCAGCTGACGCTTCGAGCGTGAAGGTATTCGGTACCGAGTTCTACCTCGACTCATATGAGTTGTTAATGGAGATCATCGGACCACGTGCGTATCTCGATGCAGATTCGCCGGAAGCTGTATTGCGCAGCCGTCTTGAGGCCGGCATTCGCGGCACCATCATCTTGACTTTCGGTGGTGGCACAAACGAATTGCAGCGCGACCTCATTGCCATGTTTGGACTCGGCTTCCCGCGTTCAGCCCGATAAGTAAAAGAGTTAGTTATGGATTTTTCATTTTCACCAGATCAGGAAGAACTGCGCGCCTTAGCGAACCGAGTTCTCACCGACCGTTGCACCCTTGAACATCTCAAAGAGATTGAACAAGGTGAAGGCGTTGATCTCGCGCTGTGGCGTGAATTGGCCGACCTTGGTCTCGTTGGCATCGGTATCGATGAAGCACATGGTGGCGGCGGCATGGGTTATGCCGAAGTTGCCATCGTGTTGGAAGAAATCGGTCGTGCCGTGGCCCAGGTTCCTGCCGTTCCGGTCATGGGAATGGTTGCGCCGTTCTTGAGCGTGCATGCACCGAATCATCTTGATGGTTTGGCTTCTGCAGAACGCATCATCACTGTTGCCATTCACGAACCGACAGGCTCGATTTACACGCCGGCCATCGCCGGTGGAAACACCATTTCCGGTGTAAAGGTTTGCGTTCCTTTCGGAACGGTTGCCGATGCATTCTTGGTGACCACCACTGATGGTGTGTATTTGGTTGACGCAAAAGCCAGTGGTGTCACTGTTGAACGTCAAGACGCAACCGACGGAATCCCCGACGGCAAAGTCACATTCAACAATGCACCGGCCGAAAAGATTGCTGGCTCGGAAAGCATCGACCGCTTAATTCAACTTGGTCTCACTGCACAATCGGTTGTTATGACCGGCGTGACCGCAAAGGCCATTGAAATCATGGCGGAATATGTGAAAGAGCGCGTGCAGTTCGATCGCCCGATCGCAACCTTCCAAGCAGTTGCGCAACGCGCCGCTGATGCTCGTATCGATTCAGAAGCCATTCGTTTAACCGCATGGCAAGCAGTGATGCGTATCGATGCCGGCCTTGATGCAGGTGAACATGCATCGTCAGCGAAGTATTGGGCAGCCGAAGGCGGACAGCGCGTCGTGCGCGGTGCAACCCACTTACATGGTGGTGTTGGCGTCGATCGCGATTATCCGTTGCATCGCTATTACCTGTGGGCCAAGAAGCAAGAACTGTTCTTGGGCGGAACGTCTGAGTCGTTAATTCATCTCGGACGTCTTTTAGCTGACACCCCAGTTAGCGCTTAACGAAATGTGTTAACGGTCAGGGAAGGACCGTGTAGGTATCCTTCCCTGACTTCAACACTGTTCCGGAAGTAACTCCGGTTGGTTGGCCGTCAACAATGACGGCTTTTCCATTTACGAGCACTCGTTCAATGCCGTATGAATCGGCGGTGAGTCGTTCACAGTTACCAGGAAGATCGGCAACCATATGTGCGTTTTCCGAACCGATTGTTTCGGGATCAAACACCACAACGTCGGCGTAGTTGCCAACCTTCAGCGTGCCACGTCCGTTCAAGCCGAACAGTTCTGCTGGCTTTTCGGTGATGAGTTGCACGGCGCGTTCTAACGAAACAAGTTTGCGTCCGCGAATCATGTCGCCCAAGAAACGGGTGGGGAATGTTGCACCGCACATGCGGTCGAGGTGCGCACCCGCATCTGATCCACCGATCATTGCTCGTTCGTCGTTCCACGTTTCAACGCGCAAACGCCATGATTCATCGTCTTTATCTTTAGGTGCCGGCCACAAAACGGTGCGCAATTCATCGGCCACCACAATGTCGAGCAACGTATCGAATGGGGTGGTGCCACGTTCGGCGGCGATGTCTTTCACGACGCGGTTTGAGCAACCTTCATTTTCTGCCGAGAACGTGTCACCAATGACGTAGTCCTCCCAGTCGGCCAAACGGCGGTAAACACCGGCCTCTTCTGAATGCGATGCGGCCAGCATTTTGGCGCGAATTTCCGGATCGGAAAGACGAGCAATACGTTCTGGAACTGGGCAACGAAGGATTTCTTCCCAGCCAGGAATTAACCAAATTCCGCAGAACGTGCTGAAGTTCATGTTCATCGGAACCAGCACCGGCATAGTGAGCGCAACAACGCGTCCACCTAATTCACGGGCACGGTCGTACGCAGAAAGTTGACGCGCCGCACGATCTGGTTCACGGCTATCAATCGTGAGCACGTTCCAGTTCATTACTCGCTTTGCTGCAGCACTTAATTGCGCCAGCAATTCGATTTCGTCATCGGCGAAGCGATCTAAACATCCAGGAACAATTCCTTCTAACGAAGTTCCTTCGTGACGACCTACTTCACGACAAAGTTCCATTAATTCTTCGTCAGTGGCCCAGCGACTCGGCACAGGTTGTCCGTCGCCATCGCTATGTGAACCCGACTTCGTAAATGAAAATCCGAGAGCGCCAACTTCAATGGCTTTGCGCAGTTCCGCCACCATTTGTTGAATTTGTTCTGGGGTGGCTTCCTTGCCAACCGCATCGGGGCCCATGACATAACGGCGAATGGCACAATGTCCCGCCATCCAGCCTGCGTTCACCGAAATGCGTCCCTCGAATTGATTGAGGTACTGCTCGAAGGTTTCCCAGTTCCAATCGATTTGTCGCAGCGCCGGCAAAGGCATGCCTTCAACGCGCGACATCATCTCCTGCAAATACTCGGCCTCTTTGGGATCGGGACGCAGGGGAGCGAGCGAGAACCCGCAGTTGCCAGCGATAACTGTGGTGACACCGTGATTGGCGGAAGGGGATGCACCTGGATCCCAAATAAGTTGCGCGTCGTAATGCGTATGCGCATCAATGACACCCGGCATCACAACTTTGCCGGTGGCGTCGGTGATGATTTCTGCGTCATCGTTGATCTCGCCAATGGCCACGATGCGACCATCTTTGATTCCGATGTCGGCAACTCGGCGTTCTGCGCCGGTGCCATCAACCACTGTGCCGCCCTTAATGATCTCGTCGAGCATCGCAGATCCTTCCTCCGGTGTTTCTGACAGTTTGTCAGATTACACCCCTTTTGCCGCTTTCGTTCTGACGGAGGGCCAATTCGTGGCCTATCGTCGGCGCCATGGCATCGAACAAAGACTTTCGACAACTCATCGGCGGGGAGTGGGTTCCCGGCGGTGACGGAACATACGACATTGTCAATCCGGCAACCGAGGAGGTTGTGGCCCAAGCGCCTGAAGCATCTGCTGATGATGTTGCGCGTGCCTCAGCTGCAGCACGTGAAGCCTTCGAATCGTGGAGTCGTACGACACCCGAGGAACGTTCTGCGTTGTTGGCAAAGGCGGGCGCGGAATTAGCCAAGCGCACTCCTGATCTCATTCCGTTAGTTATTAGCGAAACCGGCGCAACATCATCTGTTGGTTCGCTTATGCAAATTCCGGTCGCGATTTCGCGTTTCGATCGTTATGCCAAAGGTGCATTAGAAGATCTCAATGTGGCGTTACCGCCGCAACCGATTGGTACAACGCCGTTGGCAGCCGGTGCATTGATGGCTGGTTATGCGCGCAAGGTTCCGGTTGGTGTTGTTGCCTGTATCGCGCCGTACAACTTTCCTACAACATCAATGGTCGGAAAAATTGCACCGGCATTAGCAACGGGCAATACCGTGGTTATGAAACCAGCGCCACAAGATCCGCTTTGTGTCATTGAATTAGTGAAAATTCTTGATGATGTTGGTTTCCCGAAAGGTGTTGTCAACATCGTTACTGGTTCGGGTGCCGCGGCCGGTGCGAACTTAGTAAGTGATCCGAATGTTGACATGGTGTCATTCACTGGTTCGTCAGCCGTCGGTGCATCAATTGTTGCGGCCGGCGCGCCAACCATGAAGCGCCAATTGCATGAACTCGGCGGCAAGGGTGCCTGCATTGTTTTAGAAGATGCCGATATGGATAAAGCCGTTGCTGGTATTGCCAGTGTGTGGGCGTTCCATTCCGGACAAATCTGCACCGCGCCGACTCGTGTCATTGTGCACCGCGCCCGTTACGACGAATTAGTAAGTCGTCTTGCGCAAGCCGCGCAAGCATTAAAGGTTGGTGACCCACTCGATCCGGCAACGCAAGTTGGCCCAGTTATTTCTGGCGTACAAAAAGCGCGCATTTTGGGCCATATCGAAGCCGGTATCGCCGAAGGCGCCGAAGTTGTTGTTGACGGACGCGATGTTCCGATGAATAAGGGCTTTTATGTCGGCCCAACATTGTTGGCGGGTTGCAACAACGGAATGTCACCGGTGCGTGAAGAAATCTTCGGCCCCGTTGTTGTGGTTGTTCCCTTCGACAATGTTGATGATGCCGTGCGTATTGCTAACGACAGCGATTACGGATTGTTCTCATATGTATTTGGTGCGGACACTCCCAACGCTTACGAAGTTGCCAAGCAAGTTCGTTCTGGACGCGTTGGTATCAACAGTGTGCAAACACATCATGAAACGCCATTTGGCGGATTCAAAATGTCAGGTATCGGTCGCGACGGTGGTCGTTGGGGACTCGATGCTTATACCGAATGGCAATCAATTATCTGGGGTTCGTAACCGAACACGTTTAGGAGGGGAAAATGAAAGGCATCGTTTACACCGGCGAAGGAGCCGAAGTTCTCGACGGATTAGAAGTACGTGATCCAGGACCGGGCGAAGTCATTGTTCGTATCGTTGCGGCTGGAGTTTGTCATTCCGACATCACTGCTGCTTCCGGCGCGTTTGGTTGGCCTGCTCCGGCAGTGCTCGGACATGAAGGTGCGGGCGTCGTTGAGCGTGTTGGCACGGGCGTAACTCACGTGCAACCAGGTGATCACGTCATCATTTCAACGTTGGCCGCGTGCGGAGTTTGTAAGGCATGTGCGAAAGGTAAGCCAACTCGTTGTCGCCAAACACTCGGCAACATGGCGCAACCATTCACGTTGAATGGCGATCCTTGTTGGAACTTTGCTGCCGCTTCGGTCTTTACCGAATACACCGTGGTGCGGGCGTTCCAAGCAGTAAAGATTCCCAAAGATGTGCCTCTCACCTCGGCATGTCTCGTTGGTTGCGGCGTTATGACCGGCGCCGGTGCGGTTATGTATCGCTCCAATGTGCAGGTCGGCGATACTGCTGTCGTTTACGGCTGCGGTGGTGTTGGCCTTAATGCCATCCAGGCACTGCGCGTAAAGCGTGCGTCTCGCATTATCGCCATCGATGTTGAACCCGGCAAAGAGCAACTTGCGCGTCAATTTGGTGCAACAGACTTCCTTGATGGCCGCGCCGAAGACATTGTTGAACAAGTACGTCGCTTAGTTCCGTATTCCGAAACCGAATTGTCCGGTCCCTTCAATGCCGGCGGTGTCGATTGGGTCTACGACGTTGTTGGTCATCCGGCTGTTACGTCGAACGCGCTTGAAATGTTGGATTGGGGTGGAACGGTTGTCATCATCGGCACACCTGGTGGTGACGCAACATTCACTTTGCCGTACCAACGCTTCACACAAAATGAACGCGCCGTCATTGGTTGTCGCGCCGGTTCTTACAGCCCGCATAGCGACATGGTGCAAATCATTGATCTCTACCGTCGCGGCGAATTCATGTTGGACGAGTTAGTAACCGCAACCTATCCGTTAGATGGTTTTCATGACGCAGTGCATGACATGCACGAAGGCGTCACCGCACGTGGTGTTCTCACCATCAGCGAGCCGTAAAGAAAACCAATAAACACTTAAATAAAACGAGAAGGAAAATGGAACAGCGATACGTAGGAAAAACCGTTGTTGTTACTGGCGCTGGGTCGGGTATCGGCCGCGGTGTTGCCGAACGAATGGCCGCAGAAGGTGCAAACGTTGCCTGTTTAGATCTCAACTTGGAGAACGCGCAAGCAACGGCATCAGCAATCGGTGGCAACGCCATTGCGATTGCATGCGACGTCAGCAGTTGGGCACAAGCCGAAGCAGCTATTGCCGAAACGACGACAAAGTTCGGCCAAGTTGACGTGTTATGCAATGTTGCCGGCATCGGTGGTTTTGATAAATCAGATGATGTTGATCCGGCGCGTTTCGACAAAATCGTTTCTGTCAATTTGAACGGAACGTTTTATATGTGTCGCGCTGTGTTGCCGCAGATGGTTGCGCGCGGTCATGGCGTCATCATTAACACTGCCTCTACGGCTGGCTTAATGGGACAACCATGGAGCGCGGCCTATTGCGCGTCAAAAGGTGGTGTTAGTGCGCTCACTCGCGCGTTAGCCACCGAATACGACACACCGATTCGAATCAATGCCGTCGCACCAGGTGGTGTGGAGACTGCTCTCTACACGCAATTCATCCCGCCGGCTGATGCTGATTACGGCCGTATGCGCAAGATGTCGCGAGACAATGTGCAGATCGGATCGCCCGCCGAATTGGCCAGTCTGTATGCCTATTTGGGCAGCGATGAGGCCCGTTACGTCACCGGTACTACCGTGGTGATGGACGGCGGAATTACGTGCTAAATACTGGCTTTTTTGCACGTCCGCTGGGTTCGAAGGGGGTTCGATTTCGAGGCCCGCTTGCCAGCACGAGCGAAACAAAAATCTGACACTCCGTCAGAATTGTGATGCTGGTCACATGGGCTCAAAATTTGGTCTATGGTGCCAGTCACACTTCATCTACTCAGGGGGGAAACCTAGTGAAGCGATTGAGAACTTCGGTG
>CAYOHV010000035.1:0-8542 GCA_964403825.1 uncultured Bifidobacterium sp.
CGCGATGACGCAGTGACGTCACCGATTCCACGGTGAACAACTCACCATTACGAATAACGCCAACAAGATCAGCCGTATGTTGCACTTCATCAAGAGAATGCGAGGAGAGAAAAACCGTTCCTCCATTACCCACATAGTCACGCACTAAACGATGAAATTCATCTTGTAATAGAGGATCTAATCCCGACGTGGGCTCATCTAAAACGACGAGTTCGGGATTGTGTTGAAAGGCTTGCACCAATCCGATCTTTTGACGGTTTCCTTTCGACAACTGCTTAATCGGTCGATCAAGTTGCACTTTGAATCGTTCCACTAATTCGTCGCGGCGTACGGGTGGAGTATGCGGACGAAGCGACGAAAGCCATTCCAATACTTCTTTACCGGTCATGGAATGTGGCAACGCTAAATCGCCGGGCAAATAACCTGTGCGTTCACGAATCGCAATCGAACCTTTAATCGAGTCGTGACCGAGTATTTCCGCGCTCCCTTTTTGCGGACGCAATAGATCAAAAAAGATCCTGATGGTGGTTGTCTTGCCAGCACCGTTTGGTCCAAGGAAACCGAAAACCGATCCACGGGGAACGGTGAGCGAAACATTTTCGATTCCACGCCCATGCGCATACGACATCGTCAAGTTTTCGGTGCGAATCGCCGCCGGTGCGCTCAGGCGATCGGAGTTATCTCCGCTGCTTCCCATCGACCCAGCCGACCCGTTCGCACTGCCCATGTCACCACCGTACCCACATTTATGTTGCGGGACTGATCGGCAATGGCCGTGCAATGAAAAGGCCAACGCGTACCGTCTTCTGACTCCACCACTCCCAGGCCGCGTTCGAAATCAAACTCGACCACAACGCCTTTCGCCGGCGCAAGAGAACGGGGCGTAAACATTTAGGGAACGATCTTGGCTATCGGTAATTCGAGAATGTCAGTGGCGCCAGCGTCGCTTAATGCCGGAATCAAAATATTGATATTGCGTTTTTCCACCACGGACTCAACGGCGTAACCCGCTCCACCGAATAATTCGTTCACGGTTGGCGACTTCAATGAAGGCAGAAGTGAAATAACGCCATCGAGCCGATCTTTGGGGACATTCAATTTCACCAATACTTTGCCACGGGCATCCAGAACGCCTTCGAGCAAAGTTCGTAATTGTCGCATGGCATGCGCTTTTTCGTTGTCAGCAAATGAAACGGGATTGGCAATCATCTCGGTATACGAAACCAAGATCTCATCAATGATCTTCAAACCAGCTGCTCGCAGTGCATTGCCAGTTTCAGTGATATCGACAATGCAATCAACAATGTCGGGAACCTTGGCTTCGGTGGCGCCATAGGAAAGTTTGATATCGGCTTTTACACCTTTGCCGGCAAAGAATCGCTCCGTAAGTTTCGGGTACTCGCTTGAAACTCGCACCCCTTGAGGAAGATCGGCGACGGATTGATAGGGCGAATCGTTCGGTACGGCGACGATGATGCGCACTGGGTTGCTCGTAACTTTCGAATATTTCAACTCACCTAATGACACAACATCAGACGCAGTTTCTTCAATCCAATCACGACCCGTAATTCCCAAATCAAAAAGCCCCTCGGCGACATACATTGGAATTTCTTGTGGTCGCAGAATGCGCACGTCGACAATTCGGGGATCGTCAATGGATGCCTTGTATTGCACGGACGAGTTGCGGGAGATCTTCAGATCAGCCGCTTCAAATAATTCGAAGGTGGCTTTTTCCAATGAGCCCTTAGGAATCACCAATTTGAGCATTGGACCAAACTACTTCCCGCCGAGCAGTGAAAAGAAACGAATAACCGCTCACGATGTCGCGAATGCCTCCGTAGACTGAAGATATGTCCCGATTACGCACTGGCGATCGCTTTAACGACCGCCATAAAGAACGCCATCTCACCCACCGCACCGGTTGGATTCGAGCGGCCGTGCTCGGTGCCAACGACGGCATCATTTCCACCGCCGCTCTGATTTTGGGTGTTGCCGCCGCCGACGCTTCGAGCGATGTTGTTCTTACGGCCGGTCTGGCCGGTTTAACGGCGGGCGCTCTTTCCATGGGACTGGGCGAATATGTTTCGGTTAGTTCGCAACGCGATACCGAAGAAGCCGATATCGCGAAAGAAAAATGGGAACTGGAAAACACTCCCGAACGCGAACTCGCAGAACTCACTGCGATCTACCAGGAAAAAGGTCTTTCGCATACTCTGGCGCGCCAAGTTGCGGTGGAGTTAACCAATCACAACGCGTTGGAAACTCATCTCGTTGAAGAACTCGGTATCACTGAGTCAACGCGCGCCAAACCATTACAAGCGGCCTGGTCGTCGATGTTCGCCTTTGCTACCGGCGCCTCACTGCCACTTATTGCCGCGGCCGTAACGGGATCAATGCGCATTCCCGCAACGCTCATTGTTTCGGTGCTTGGTCTCATCCTGTTGGGATTGACGGGCGCCAAAGCCGGTGGCGCTCATCCGCTGCGACCAATGTTGCGCGTGGTTATCGGCGGCGCCGCCGCTATGGCGATCACCATGTTGATCGGCCGACTCTTTGGTTCTACCGGAGCCCTTTAGCCAATAGCGCCATTTCGACGCCACCGCGCAAACATTCATAGCCCTTGTTGTCTTCATCGCTTGAGCGAGCAAGTGCTTGTTGTTTGTTTTCCGTCGTGAGCACACCGAACATCACCGGTACACCAGTGGTTAGTTGCACATCCATAAGACCGCGTGCACATTCACCGGCTACGAAATCGTAATGAGAAGTCTCACCGCGAATCACCGCGCCTAATCCAACGACAAGATCAACGTTTTTTTCGTCGATAAGAAATTTGGCGCCCAAGGGAACTTCAAAAGCACCGGGAACCCATACATGCACCACATCCGATGCATTGATATTGCATTCTTCGATCGCTTGCTGCGCGCCTTGCAATAAGCGATTGGTGATTTCATCGTTCCAACGGGCCGTTACTAAACCAACCCGCAAGCCTTTTCCGTCCAATTTGGGCGGCGGCATGAGCGAATCATTTTGCGCCATTAGTCGAGACCTTCCAACATATGTCCCATGCGTTCACGCTTCGTGCGCAGGTAGGCAATGTTCTCGGGATTAGGAACCGACTCCAGCGGAACCCGTTCAACAATGTCGAGACCGAAACCTTCGAGGCCGCCATATTTGGCCGGATTGTTGGTCATATAACGCATAGTTGTAATGCCGAGGTCGACCAAGATCTGCGCCCCGATTCCGTATTCACGACTATCAATCGGCAGTCCTAAGGCAACGTTGGCATCAACGGTGTCATGACCTTCATCTTGTAATGAATAAGCGCGGATCTTGTGGCCGATGCCAATACCGCGACCTTCATGACCACGTAAGTAAACAACAACTCCCAATCCTTCTTCGGAAATGCGACTCATTGCTTGATCGAGTTGAATACCGCAATCGCAACGCAATGAACCGAAGACGTCACCGGTTAAACATTCCGAATGGACGCGCACTAAGACGTTTTGTTGGCCTTGTACGGCGCCCTTCACCAATGCCACATGTTGTTCGCCATCGAGAAGTGATTCGTAGACATAACAAGTGAAGTCGCCCCAATCGGTGGGGATACGCGCTTCGGAAACGCGTCGAACCAGTTTTTCGGTCTGACGGCGATAACGAATAAGTTCCGCAATAGAGATGAGTAAAAGTCCATGCTCTTTGCAGAATTCAATGAGATCAGGAACGCGGGCCATTGTGCCGTCATCGTTGACGATCTCGCAGAGAACACCGGCCGGCGCTAAACCAGCCATACGGGCTAAATCAACGGCTGCTTCGGTATGACCGGCGCGTTTCAATACACCACCTTCGGCATAACGCAACGGAAAGATATGTCCCGGTCGCGCCAAATCACCGGGACGAGTATCTGGTTCGATAAGGGCGCGAATAGTGGCCGAGCGATCGGAAGCGGAAATTCCCGTTGAAGTGTCATGGCGATAATCAACGGAATAGGTAAAGGCTGTGCGTTGTGCTTCGGTGTTATCGCGCACCATAAGCGGAATCTCTAATTCGTCGAGACGTTCACCAGTAAGCGGTGCACAAATAACGCCGGAAGTATGACGAACAAAGAACGCGATCTTCTCAGGGGTGACCGCTTCGGCCGCCATGATGAGATCGCCTTCGTTTTCACGGTCTTCATCGTCAACGACAACGACAATTTCACCGCGGGCAATTGCTTCTACTGCTTCGGGAATCGTGGCGAAAAAATCGGCGTAATTCGATCGTTCAGTCGTTGGCATTGGAAATCCTTTGCATGGGGGTTTCGAGTTGAGCAGTCAAGAGCCGCTCGGCGTATTTGGCCATGACATCTACTTCTATGTTCACACGATCTCCCGGACCTTTCACACCCAGAGTGGTGACGGCGGCCGTATGTGGGATCAGGGCAACAGTAAAGCCATCGGCAAGCGGCTTCACTACCGTGAGCGAAACGCCGTCAACAGTGATGGAGCCTTTTTCGACGACATAGCGAAGCAACGATGGATCGATACGTACTTGTAAATCAAGTGCTGGCTGCACGATTTCGCCCACGCCATCAACATGGCCTTGGACAAGATGACCGCCAAGGCGATCCATTAAGCGAACCGGTCGTTCTAAGTTCACGGGACTGCCGACGGTGACATCGGACAAATTTGTGCGGGCGAAAGTTTCGTCACTGACATCGGCTTCCCACCAACCGGCTTCAGCATCAAAGGCCACGATGGTGAGACAACAACCGTTCACCGCGGTGGAGTCACCGATTTGCGCGCCAACCAGTACGTCTTGGCATTCAATGCGTAGACGCGAACCGTTGCGCTGCGACACGGTTCCAAGTTCTTCGACAATCCCGGTGAACATCGTTATGCCTCAATCTCCAGCCGAAGATCGTCGCCTAGTTGAGCGATATTGACAATTCGGCCACGCCAGAGCCCGTCAATGGTGGGAACACCTGACCCAGCGAACACGGCTTTGGCGTCATCGCCACCGAAAAAGGCCGGCGCCAGATACCACAAATAGAGATCCACGAGGCCGGCCGCATGAAAGTCATGAGCGACCCCAGCACCACCTTCAACCAAAACTTGTAAATGTCCTTCTTTTCCGAGTTGGGCCAGAACCTCATCAAGCGGACCAGTCAGCGATCGACATGGTTGCACTTTGGCATCGGTTGACACTGTGCCCAACACAATTCGTTCCGGATCATTTTCGCCGTCAGAAAAACCATAACGAACATTCAATGCGGGATCATCAGCACGAATCGTTCCCGCGCCCACAATGACGGCGTTCGATTCTGCTCGCCAACGATGAACATCTTGGCGCGCTTGTTCACCGGTAATCCATTGTGATGAACCATCGGGTGCGGCAATACGACCATCTAATGAGGTGGCCATCTTCAAAACGACGAATGGACGTCCCGTGCGACGATGATGCAAATAAGCGCGTAGTTGCTTTTCGACAACATCGGCATAACAGCCGACTTCAACTTTACATCCATGCTCTTCTAAAAGTGCAATGCCGTGGCCAGAAACTTTTTCATCAGGATCAGCCACCGCCACAACCACGCGCGCAACGCCACTGGCTTTGACCGCATCAACACATGGTGGAGTCACGCCATGATGCGAACAGGGCTCCAAAGTGACATAAAGCGTTCCGCCGTTTGCGTTCTGTCCTGCTTGGGTCAAAGCGATGACTTCCGCATGCGGACCAATGCGACCTTCGGTGGCACCTTCGCCCACCACTTCGCCCTGTTGATTTACAACAACGGCGCCGACATGAGGACGCGAACCAACTCGGCCTTGCCATGGTTGTGCCAACTGCACCGCGTGGGCCATAAAGAACTCATCGGTACCGGTAGCCGGACTGGGAGACGATGAGAAAGAACGAGAAGGTGATTGCGAATCGATACCTTCATCGTACTTTGCAGGTCGTCTAAAACTAACTTTGATTTGTTCTTTGCTGGCTTATTCGCCATTAGCCAAGCGAATGGCATGCGGTACAACATCGCTAATGGCCGCGAAACATTCCAAAGCACCGCTAGTTGACCCTGGTGTATTGACGATTAGCGCTCGACCCCGTGTTCCCGCAACGGCGCGCGATAAACGTCCTAGGGGATTAACCGCACGCATCGCTTCAGCGAGGCCCGGCGCTTCTCGATCGAGGATGACACGCGTGCCTTCTGGAGTGAGGTCACGCGGTCCAAACCCAGTACCTCCGGTGGTGACGATAACTCCGGAAAAGTTTTCCGCCATTTCAAAGAGCGCTTCACCGACCGTTTGTCGACCATCGGCGACAACACGGTGTTCCACGACGTCATAACCACGAGCGCGTAAATCAGCGCATAAGGCTTCGCCGCTTTTGTCTTCACGTGTTCCAGCAACAACACCATCACTCACCGTCAAGACTTTCGCCGACAATCCGGTTACCGGTGTTGTAAACGCATTGTGTGCATTCGGAGTTTCGTGATTAGTCATTGTCGAAATTCTGCCGCACAAATCGAACTAAATACATTCCATCGGTTTCGGCCGGCAAACAAAGACGACCAATGGTGGCGGGAGTGAAGGCCGGATGCTCAAAATCAACGACCTTCACGCCGAGGTTTTCCTGCGCCCATAATGCGACGTCGATGGTCTCGGCTTTCGTCAATGTGCAGACCGAATAAAACAACTCGCCACCCGGACGCACCAGCGTTACGGCATTTGCCAAGAGATCCTTTTGCAACGCGGCCAACGACGCAACGCTTTCCGCCGCAATTCGCCAACGCGCATCCGGTCGACGGCGCAATGAACCTAACCCGCTACAAGGTGCATCAACAAGAACTTTGTCGAACGATGACGGACGTAATGGAACAGCACATCCATCCGACACCATGGGCGAGAGCGAATTTTGCAATTGCAGATTTTGCCGATTCTGTTCAATCAAATTGACGCGACTAGCACGGCTATCAGCCGCCACAACAAAGGCACCGGCTTGCGCCATTCCCGTTGCTTTTCCGCCGGGCGCCGCACAAAGGTCGAGGATGCGCTCCCCCGGCTTTGCGGCAACGATTTCGACCACATAATGAGAACCATCATCTTGGATATAGCCATCATCACGACGATGCACTTGCGCGCGTTCATTCATCGCCGCCAGAGCATCTAACGCTACGGCGTCACCTAAATCGTTTTTAAGTGTGGCCACGATCCAATCGGGTTGACTTAAACGGATCTCCTCGCTTGGCCAAGTAATAGGTAATGACGAAGACACTTTGCGCAAGATGGCATTAAGAAAACCAGAGATCTTGCGGGGCGCAGCATCAATCGTGGCGCTTACCGCCGCATGAGGCGGCATCTCCATAAACACCAATTGATAAGCGCCGAGGCGCAACCAACGGCGAGCCACATCATCAGTTCGTTCCGGCTCGGCCAGAAAGCGATCTACGACCCAATCCAAAGCCCGACGCATTCGCGTGGCGCCGTAAACCAATTCGGTAACAAAGGCGCGATCACGTTGATCCAGTTCACTTTTGGCCAGCATCGCTCCTAAAGCGATATTGGCGTAAGCCCCTTCGTTTTCAATTCGTTGAAGAGCATCGGCGGCAAGTCGTCGCGAGGCCACGCCTTTGCTCACGTAAACCGTTCTCCACTTTTTATTTGCGCGCCGTTTTTCCATTCGGACGCATTGCGAATTGGTTTGCCCTCTGGTTGCACATCACCGAGTTGTATCCAACCATCACCGCCGCGCACGAGAACCTCACCCGTTCCGGACACCACAATCTCCCCCGCCGCGGCATTGTTTGCAGTTGGCGTCTGCGAACCATCGGCCGGATCAAATATCGAGGCGGAATGAATTTTGAAATTTTTGTCGCGGAACGTTGTTGCCGCGTTGCCTATGCGCACGACACGCAGAAGTTGTTCAGATGGCAATGACCAATCAAGGCGAAAATCAGAACTGGACAATTTTTCGGCATAGGTCATCTCGCCACTCTGAGTAGTGGGATTTTTCAAACCTTGGCGCAAACTGTCGACCAAAAGTTGCGCACCAAGACCACTTAACCGTTGCCGTAAGTGATCTGCCGTTTCTGCAATCCCAATCTCCGTTTCGAGGCGCGAATACACCGCACCAGTATCCAATGTTGGTTCTACCTGCATAAGACAAACACCGGTCATGCGATCACCGGCCAAAATCGCTCGTTCAACCGGTGCCGCTCCTCGCCACCGAGGCAACAGTGAAAAATGCAGATTCACCATCGGCATCACTTCCAATAGTGATGTGGGAATTATGCGTCCGTAGGCAACGACAACGGCGAGATCGACATCGCTACCGCGCACTTCATCCAAATCATCGGTAACGGTTAATCCAAGTTCGATTGCTTTTTCTTTAACCGGCGAAGGCAGCAGTTGGGAACCACGCCCCCGACGCTTGTCCGGACGCGTTACAACCAGTTCAACCGAGAATCCATTTTCAACTAAGGCTTCTAATGGTGGAACCGCCATGGTTGGGGTTCCGAGATACACCAGCCGCTGCGGAAATTCCGGCGGTGTCTTCACGGCAGTCG
>CAYOHV010000035.1:8642-11248 GCA_964403825.1 uncultured Bifidobacterium sp.
ATCGAGAGACAGCCTTCGGTGAAAACGGCTTCACCGTCTGATTCGACAATGACGGGATTGATGATGACTTGAGGTTCATCGTCGATGTCGTAAACAAAGAATCGCTGTTGCACGCCAATTTGCGGTGCGGCCAAACCCACGCCGGGAGCGGCGTACATAGTGACGAACATATCCTCGACCAATTTCACAAATCGACCATCAATGGTGGTGACGGGCGCGGCCTTTTGCGTGAGGACGAGATCACCAATTATCCGAATTTGATGCGGGGCTTGCCGGTTCTTCACGCCATAAGGCTAGCGTCGAGTCATGGACGAACCGGCGTCGCACTATTTTTCCCGACAACCCGCTGTCGGATCGTCGGAACGAATCGTCGAGTTGTCGCTACCCGACGTAGAACTTTCGTTCATCACCGATCGCGGCGTCTTTAGCGGTGATCGCATTGATACCGGCACTCGGTTTTTGCTGCAGACCCACGCCGATTTCACTCGCCCCCAAGGCCATGTGCTCGATATCGGATGCGGCTATGGCCCGATCGCCATTACCGCCGCCAAGCGGATGGGCCTTAACCAAGTTTGGGCGATTGATGTCAACGAACGCGCGGTTGAACTGTGCTGGCGGAATGCCCTCCGAAATGACGTCAATGTTTTGGCCTTAGTGGTCGATGAAAATGGCATTGCTGATACAACGTTTAACCGAGACCTCTTTGCGAAACACGATGCCGATCCGGCCTTAGTCGATGGCTTCAGCGAAATTACCTTTGCGGAAATTCTGTCCAACCCACCGATTCGTATCGGCAAATCCGCACTGCAATCGTTACTCGTTACTTGGCTCTCTCGTTTGGATAGCAACGGACATGCCTATCTCGTGGTGCAAAAACATTTAGGTGCCGATTCACTTACTCGTTGGCTTAATGAGCAAGACTGGCCAACACAACGACTCGCTTCTCGGGCGGGCTATCGAATTTTGGATGTGACCCGTGAGTAGAAACCTCACCAGCACCGAATTGAAGCGTCTTCATCGCACCGAACGACGTGCTACTCAACGGCGGATGGCTCTTCTCACCGATGGCGTTTCCAACCCGTACAACCTGGGATCAATCCTGCGCACTGCGGCGGCATTTAATTGCGATCATCTTTGGTTGGTGGGCGCACCTTCCCCGAACGAGGCCAAAGTCAACAAAACCGCTTTAGGTTCACAAAAGTTTTTGACCTGGACACACTGTGATTCCACTGCTGAAGCGTTTTCATTAGCCAGCGCCGCCGGTTATTCATTAGTTGGAGTTGAACTCACCGAAACGGCGGTTCCCTTATCAACTGTTGAATGGGCTGACGATTGCTGTTTAGTTCTCGGCCATGAAGATCGCGGTCTTTCTTCTGAAGCACTGCAATCGCTCACCACCATTGGCTACATCCCGCAATTAGGAAAAATCGGTTCGCTAAATGTCGCCATGGCGGCGGGTATGGCCATGTATGAATTTCGTCGGCACACCAACGTCACGGATTGATTTTGCACCGACAACTGCTGGGCAAAAATTAAAAACGCAGCGGATCAACTTCAATACGCAGTCGACCGGCGGGTCGCGCCACACCGGCAATCTCGCGACTTAACGTTTCGTGATCAGGTGCTTTCAACAACCACTTTCCATCACTGGGACCAAGTAGTTGCACACCCAAACTGGGCGTATAGCGATCAACCCATTGTTCGGCCGCTTGACCGGAAATAAGGGCTATGGCCGCATAGGGAGCCAAACCTAAAAGTTGTCGCCGCTGGCGTTCTTTTTCGATGGCCAACATGGGATCAGCGCGCAATGCACTCTGAATAACTTCATGCTGGGGGGCTTGTGTCTGCACTACCACTTCTCCCCCGCGTACTCGCCCTCCCACCAATTTCGCTGCCCGCACCAATAATGCGAAAGCCTCCATCGCCGCTCGCGAACGAGGCGCAAAAAGTTCCTGATCGAAATCTAAAAACACCACGAGGTCAGCGCTGTTGATGCGATACAACGCCGCTTCGGTACCAATGATTACACGCTCGCTGGCCAGATCGCCTTTATCGGAAACTTCTCCGACGGGCTCGCGCAATAGAGCCTCGAGTTCCTCGCGGGCGCGGGTTACACCGCGCCGCAGATTTTTCATTTTGGTGGAATGACATTGCAAACAAACAACCGGTCGCAAAGTTTTGCATTGTGAACAAAGAAGTTGTCCATCATCTTGTTGTGTTACCGCCGCTCCACACGATTCACATGCGGCAACGACTCCGCAATTGGCGCAACCTAAAAGTCGTGAGCGGCCTTTGCGATTTAAAATGCATAAGGCGCGACGCTCCGAGCGCAAAACCTGCACGAGCCGTTCACTAAATAAACCTTGCCCTGGCGGTTCACCATTGCGATCGATTACTTGCACGATCGGCCAACCTTCACGTTCTTGATTACGCGTGACGGTCAAAAGCGGTGCTTGTTCCAAAATTTCCAATGACGGAATGGAACTGGTGGCAATACAAGGAATCTGCAATCGCCGTGCTCGTTCGATAAGCACATCGCGCGCATTCCACGTTGGTGTTTGTTCTTGTTGATACGACTCGACATGCTCTTCCAAAATGATGATGGC
>CAYOHV010000036.1:0-8375 GCA_964403825.1 uncultured Bifidobacterium sp.
GCCAATGTTGCCGATGCAGTTGCGGCAACCGGCGCAAATGCCGCATGTATTTTCATTCCGGCACCGGGCGTTAAAGATGCAGTGATGGACGCAGCCAAAGGTGGCGTCGAATTCATCGTCTGCATTACCGAAGGTGTACCGGCGCATGATGAAGCATGGTTCTTCAACAAGTTGAAGCGTGACTTCCCGAATGTTCGCCTTTTAGGTCCGACCTGTCCCGGCATCATCAGCCCCGGAACATGCGATATCGGTATGACTGCCGGCGAAAGTGCAAAGCCGGGTGGCCCGGTTGGAATCGTAAGTCGTTCCGGAACCCTCACTTACCAAGCACTTTATGAATTGAAGTTGCAAGACATTGGTGTCACGACCTGTGTTGGTATCGGTGGCGATCCGGTTCCTGGAACCTCGTTTATTGATTGTCTTGAAGCATTCGAAGCGGATCCCGATACCAAAGCCGTAATGATGATCGGTGAAATTGGTGGATCGGCTGAAGAAGAAGCAGCGGAATTCATTAAGAACAAGATGACCAAACCAGTTGTTTCTTATGTTGCTGGTGTTACGGCACCTCCCGGAAAGAAGATGGGCCATGCCGGTGCCATCGTTTCGGGCGGTAAAGGCACTGCGGCCGCCAAGATGGAAGCACTGGAAGCCGCCGGAGTTCGAGTTGGCAAGAACCCAACCGAAGCTGGCGAGTTAATGGTGCAGGTTGTTCGCGAACATGGTTGGGCCTAGTTCTCAACCACAAAACACGAATAATTGAATTCGTAAATCGTGAAATGCGATGGGCCGCTCATTTTGGGCGGCCCATCGTCGTTGTACTCGGTACTGTTTTCATATGCATGATCTCGTGATCAAAAACGGTTTGATTGTTGATGGAACAGGGAACGAACCTCAACAAGGTGATGTTGCCGTAACTGATGGCCGTATTACCGCTATTGGTGATGACGTCGGTAACGCGAAGCGCATGCTTGATGCCGATGGTCATATCGTGACGCCAGGCTTTTTAGATATTCATACACATCTAGATGCACAACTTGGTTGGGATCCTTTAGGAACTTCAACGTGTTGGCATGGAATTACATCGATTGTTTTGGGTAATTGCGGGATGACGTTCGCGCCGGTTCGACCGGGTGAAGAACTTTTCTTAGCCAAGACGATGGAAGCGGTTGAAGATATTCCCGCCGATTCGATTTTGGATGGCTTGCCGTGGACGTGGTCGACCTATGGCGATTACTTGCAATGGTTAAAGAGCACACCCAAAGGTTTGAACTACGCCGGTTTTATTGGTCATAGTGCCGTTCGCTATTTCGCTATGGGTGAGCGTTCACTTGAACCGAATGAAAATCCTTCTGACGATGAATTGTCACTCATGGTGGAGTTGGTTGATGAAGCAATGGCGTCGGGTGCGGTGGGTTTTTCAACTTCACGTACTGGTCGACATATCACGCATGACGGACGTCATGTCCCCGGCACATGGGCCAATGAACGCGAACTTTTAGCGTTGGCGAACGTCTTAGGAAAACACCGACGAGGTGTCTTTGGTTGTGCCCCGCGTTTTGATGGCGAAGGTCTGGGTCGTGAACGCGGCGAGTCGGAAGTTGCGATTATGGCGGCGATGAGTCGCGCTTCTGGTCGTCCCTTTACGTTCAATCTCACAAACACCTTGGCTGATCCTGAACTTTGGCGACAGGTTCTCGATTTCGTAAGTCAAGAAAATGACAACGGTGCCAAGTTGCGTCCGCAAACGACGTCGCGTGGCATCGGTTTTATTTTCTCGCTAGCCCATCGCACACCGTTTGATCATTTACCTGGTTGGGAAATTCTGCAGAACCGTTCGTTAGCCGAGCGAGTCGAAATTTTGCGTCGTCCGGAAGTTCGTCAGCAATTGATTGAAGGCGGCGATGGGCGGGGTGGTGTCGAATCAACGGCGGAGTTTTTTGTTCTCCTACCCAGTCGGGGTGCTCGTTATGACTGCAATCCCGATGAAAGTTTGGCGTCGTATGCAAAGCGTGCTGGCACCACCGCGGTTGAGCAATATCTGCGCTTTGTTGATGAAACCAATGGCGAAGTCATTCTCAATTGGCCAATTCTCAACCAAAACTTTTCCGTAATTGGTGAGATGTTGACTGATGACCGCATCATGTTGGGCTTGGCTGACTCGGGCGCTCATGTGGGACAAATTCTCGATGCCAGTCAGCCAACGTTTTTCCTTTCTTATTGGGTGCGGGAACGAAATCTGGTCTCACTCGCCGAGGGTGTTCGATTTCTAACTGGCGAGCCGGCCGAGTTATTTGGTTTTAGCGATCGTGGTCGTCTCACAATTGGGGCCGCCGCCGATATCAACGTGATCGACTACGAAAATCTGTATCTCCCGTTGCCCGAATTTGTGCGTGATTTCCCTGGCGGAGCGGGTCGATTCGTCCAACGCAGTAAGGGCTATGCCTACACAATCGTGAACGGGCAAGTGCAGATGGAAAACGGTGAGCACACGGGGGTCTTGGCGGGAATTCCGCTGCTTTCCTCCTGATAGTTTCACCTCGATGCGACTTGCGGTCTTAGCTTCGGGCAGTGGAACGATCCTCGACGCAATGTGCGCGGTCCTGCCGATCACCGTTGTTATTGCCGACCGTCAATGTGGAGCATTTGAAGTGGCTGCGCGAAACGGCGTGCCGGCTGAATTGGTAGAACGAAAAAGTTTCGGTCGCGACTTCGATCGTGACGGTTACAGCGCCGAGTTAATTGGTGTTTTGCGTGGATGGGATATCGACCTCATTGCGATGGCCGGATTTGGAACCATTCTTGGCGCCCAAGTTTTCCGTGAATTTCCGCAACGAGTTATTAACACGCATCCCGCATTGCTGCCCTCATTTCCTGGATGGCACGGCGTCGCCGATGCACTTGCTTATGGCGTAAAGGTCACGGGATGCACAGTGCATGTTGCGACCGAAGAAGTCGATGCCGGTCCGATCCTGGCTCAAGAAGCGGTGGCAGTTTTGCCCGATGACACGGTTGAAACTTTGCACGAACGAATTAAAGAAGTTGAACGACGCGTCTATGTCAGTACGTTGGCTGACATTTTGGAAAGGGGAAGTGTTCTGTGAGAGCACTACTGTCGGTATACGACAAGTCGGGGATCGTTGCATTCGCTCAACAACTGCATGAACTCGGTTGGGATCTAGTTTCGAGTGGTGGCACAGCAAAAGTTATTGCTGAAAACTCAATTCCCGTCATTGATGTTGCTGACATAACGGGAGTGCCGGCCATCCTCGGCCATCGCGTCGTTACATTGCAGCCCAAAATTCACGGCGGCATTTTGGCGGATCCCACCAACGCCGAACATCAAAAAGATATGGCCGAGTATGGAATCGAAACTTTTGATTTGGTCGTAGCCAATCTCTATCCGTTCGCCAACGAACCTTCGATCGAATTAATCGATATTGGTGGACCAGCCATGGTGCGCGCTGCCGCTAAGAATCATGCCTTTGTTGGAATCGTTACGAATCCCAATCGGTACGGTGAAATCGTTGACGAATTGAAAAGTTCGGGCGCTCTTTCCTTAACAACTCGCAAGAAACTTGCGCGCGATGCTTTCCGACATACAGCGGCTTACGACGCGCAGATTGTCCAATGGTTTGATCAACAAATTGATGATGAAACCGCCACCGCACTGTTGCCTGCGGAAATTGAATTACGTCTGCAACGCCAACAAGTTCTTCGCTATGGCGAAAATCCCCATCAAGTAGGGGCGCGTTATTCCGTTTCCGGAAAGGCCAGTTGGTGGGATTCCGCCCTTCAATTGGGCGGTAAGGAAATGAGTTATCTCAACGTGTACGACACCGAAGCGGCCTGGCAATTAGTGCATTCGTTGGGTGATCAGCCAGCAGCGGTCGTGATTAAGCATGCGAATCCGTGCGGGGTGGCGGTTGCCGCTGACTTAGCGTCCGCGTATCGACGGGCCCACGAATGTGATCCTGTCTCGGCTTTCGGTGGAATCATTGCTCTCAACGGCGAGGTCACAGCGGAAATTGCCGAAGCGATTGCACCTGTCTTTACCGAAGTAGTTGTGGCTCCTTCATTTAGTCAAGAAGCGTTAGCGATACTGACGGCCAAGAAAAATTTGCGTCTTTTGCAAGCGCAGCGTCCGCAAAATAACGATCTTTCGTTGCGCGCTATCGACGGTGGTTATCTTGTGCAGACACCCGACGTTGTATCGGTTGATCGCGCTAGTTGGAATGTCGTTACCGAACGCACACCGACAAATTCCGAATGGGAAGATTTGCTCTTAGCGTGGCGCGTTGTTGCCAAGGTGACATCAAACGCCATTGTGTTAGTAAAAGACGGACAAGCAGTTGGTATTGGTTGTGGCCAACAGAATCGACGCGACGCCGGCCACTTAGCCGCACAAAAGGCTGATGGTCGGGCCAAGGGCGGCGCCTATGCATCAGATGCATTTTTTCCGTTTGCCGACGGTTTAGATGCAGCCATCGAGGCAGGCGCCTCGGTCGTTGTGCAACCGGGTGGATCTATTCGGGATGAAGAAGTAATTGCCGCCGCCAATAAAGCGGGCTTAGCAATGGTCTTTACTGCGGAGCGTCATTTCCGTCACTAAACCAATAGTCACGCATTAATTCGAGAGCCCATTCCGGTTGCCGAATTTCTTGGCGCGGCAAAAAGCCGGTGAAAAAAGGTTTGACGTCTACAACTGGTGTGCCATCGATGGCATCGAGCCCACGGACGATCAGGCAATTGTCTTTTCGTTCCAGTAACTCACATGTGGTGATGCCAATTCGATTCGGACGTGCCCGCTTTCGCTGCGAGAAAATTCCGACTTTCGGCCATTCCGGATTCTCACGGGGATGCACCGCGGCCAAATGAATTGACTCCGGATCAACGCCGTGAAAAACAAAGACAACATCAATATGAGAAAAATCTTCGAGACCAAGAAGTGATTCTTCGGTGTAAGGATCAACGAATTCAATCGTGGCGACAACATCGCCCCAATTGTCGTCAATTGCTTCTTTGCGTCCGCCCCGCACAAAAGCGACTGGGTGTATTTCATACGACGACATTTAGTTACCTTCTAACGAGCGAAAGAGAACAGATCCGTTCCCACTTCATTCATTAATCGTGCCACAGTGGCCAACGGCAACCCAATAACGTTTGAAGGGCTACCAACAATTGAGGCCACAAATAAAGAAGCCGAACCTTGCATTCCGTATGCGCCGGCTTTATCCATTGGCTCGCCCGTGCTGACATACCAATCAATCCAATGTTGCGGTAAATCGGCAAACGCAACTTGAGTAGTCACAACTCGCACGCGCACTAATTGCTCATTGTTATGCATTCGGTGTACGCACACTCCGGTATGCACGCTATGAGTTTGTCCCGAGAGTCGTTGCAACATCTCTGTGGCTTCCTCAGGAGACTCAGGCTTACCAAGCAGTTCACCTTTTAATTCGACGGTGGTGTCAGCAGCGATTACCACTTCGTTATTGCCCACAACCGCTTGTGCTTTTTCCGCACAAAGTCGACTCACATATCCGGCACCGGTTTCGCCATGAAGAACCGATTCATCAATATCGGCCGGCCGAATCTCGAAAAAAAGACGAAGCCCGCCCAATAATTCGGCTCGGCGCGGCGAGGCCGACGCTAAAACTAAACGCTCACTCATCCGCCGGACACCAATGCATCAGCCGCGGCATCGGGTGGTGTCAGTGCTTCCGCATCCATCCAACCATCGGGAATAACAACATCGTGAGGACCGTTTTGGACGCCGCGTGGTTGCGTTGCGGCATGAGCCGAAATTGAAATCGTCGGATCCAATTCACTTAGTCCTTGCTGTAGTTCGGCGAGAGTAGAAACAGCCGCAACCATACGACGCGCTGGCGCTCCCACAGGAAAGCCAGTGAGGTACCAGCCCATATGTTTACGCATCATCAACATTGCTTTGCGTTCGCCGAACTGATCGATCAACAACTCCGCATGTTGTAGTGCAATTGCGCAAACCTCTCCGAGTGGTGGTTCGGGTCTGATGTCTTTTCCCGCGAATGCATCGGAGAGTTGACCAAAAAACCATGGTCGCCCTAAACAAGCGCGCCCGACAACAACGCCGTCGCAGCCAGTTTCATTCATCATTTTGAGTGCATCGTGCGCAGTCCAAATATCACCGTTTCCTAGAAGAGGAATCTGGGTAACAACTTCACGCAGTTGTGCGATTGCTTGCCAATGTGCCCTTCCTGAATATCGCTGTGATGCTGTGCGCGCGTGCAGCGCAACCGCTTGTGCGCCACTTTCTTGCGCAATTTTTCCCGCTTCTAAAAAAGTCAATCGGTTGTCATCTAAACCCATTCGCATTTTCACGGTGACGGGAACGGCGCCGGCGGCGTTCACTGCGGCCGTGATGATTGATTCCAAAAGTTTCGGTCGCGCCGGCACCGCCGCTCCGCCGCCATGACGCATAACTTTCGGAACAGGACAGCCGAAATTCATATCCAAGTGATCGACATAATCACCGTCAACCAAAAGTCGAACGGCTTCGGCAACCGAAACGGGGTCGGTTCCATAAATCTGCAGTGACCGAGGTGATTCATCCGGTGCGAAGTGCGCCAGTCGCCAACTCCGATCGGCTTTTTCGACCAGTCCGCGCGCGTTGACCATCTCGCTTACATAGAGACCAGCGCCATAGCGCCGACAGAGTCGTCGGAAGGCCGAATTCGTAACTCCGGCCATTGGCGCCAGGACTACCGGGGGATCGACCTGCAAAGGGCCAATGCGCAACGTCACGTCGTCACGCTAGCCAATTGAACTCTCGTCGAGTGAATCCGGTGGGCTGCGGAATTGAACGATTTTTGGGCTGTTTTGTGGCCTCTGTCGGCCAATCCAGCGGCCGTCAGCCGGTAGGGTCGTGGGCATGGCAGCACAGGTACTCGATGGCGAAGCGGTCGCCGCCCAAATCAAGGCGGGCCTGGTTAATCGCATTGCCGCATTGGCTGAACGGGGGATTACTCCGGGGCTGGGAACAATTTTGGTGGGCGATGATGGCCCCTCCGCTAATTACGTTGCGATGAAACATGCCGACTGCGAAGCCCTAGGTATCGCTTCCTTTCACGTGCATCTGCCCAATAACGCCACGCAGGAACACGTTCTGGAAGTGATTGACCAATTCAATAGCAATCCAGCGGTTGATGCGTACCTCATGCAATATCCATTTCCTAAGCATCTTGACTTTGAAGCAGCGTTGTTGCGCGTCGATCCGAAAAAAGATGTTGATGGTTTGCATCCGGTGAATCTCGGTCATTTGGTGCAAGGTGTTGATGGTCCGCTTCCGTGCACGCCAGCCGGAATTCAAAAACTGTTAGCGCATTACGACATTGAAATTGAAGGTCGTCATGTTGTGATCGTGGGACGTGGTTTAACCATCGGTCGTCCTTTAGCCAATCTTTTAACTTTGAAACGACCATTCGCCAACGCGGCCGTAACGGTTGTTCACACTGGTGTTGCCGATATTGGTGCGTATACGCGTACCGCCGACATCATTGTGGCCGCGGCCGGATCGCCCGGTTTGATAACGGCCGATATGGTGAAACCCGGCGCGGTTGTTGTTGCTGCGGGCGTTTCTTTTGAGGGCAAAAAACTGCTTTCTGATGTGGCTGATGAAGTTGCCGACGTGGCGTCTTGGCTTTCGCCGCGTATTGGTGGTGTTGGTCCAATGACGCGCGCCATGTTGCTGGTCAATACCGTTGAAGCAGCCGAAAGGACTGCGTGAGTTTCCGTGTCGCAGATTTCTGATCTCATAGCCGCAGGACAAACATGCTCATTCGAGTTTTTTCCTCCGAAAACTGATGAAGCAGCCCGTTCATTAGAAACGACGATCGCCGAGTTGGCGCCATTGCATCCGTCGTTTGTTTCGGTTACCTATGGTGCCGGCGGTTCGACCCGCGAACGCACGCGCGATGTAGTGGTGCATATTCAAAAAGAAATCGGCATCACGGCAATGGCGCATTTAACTTGCGTCGGACATACCCGATCTGAACTCACCGAACTTCTTACTGATTACCGCAACGCCGGTATCTCCAATATTTTGGCTTTAGCAGGCGATGCACCCGATGGCGACGAACCAACTTCGATTGGAGAATTCACTTACGCCATTGAGTTAGTCGAATTTATTAAGGATTTTGGCGGCTTTTCGATTGGTGTGGCCGCCCATCCGGAATGTCACCCTCGGTCTCCCTCGGTTGCTTCCGACCGTGGCTATTTAGCGGAAAAACTTCAACTGGCAGATTTCGCCATTACGCAATTCTTTTTTGAAGCCGATCCCTATCAGCGATTAGTGAATGAGTTAGCCGATCTCGTCTGCGTCAAGCCGATTCTTCCGG
>CAYOHV010000036.1:8401-10932 GCA_964403825.1 uncultured Bifidobacterium sp.
AGGTCCAACGTTTTGCTGAATTGGCCGGTGCGGAATTTCCGGCCCATCTCGCAAAACAATTCGCTGAACTCGCTGATGATCCCGACGCAGTGCGTGCGCTCGGAGTTGCTTCGGCAACACAACTTTGTGCGGAATTACTCGATCACAATGTTCCTGGTTTGCATTTTTACACTTTGAATCGTTCCACAGCGACTCGTGAAATCGCGGCAAACCTCGGCCTTGCCGGGGCGTAGCTAATGGAACTGGTTGAAACGCCTTCGGCGAAAAGTGTTATTCGACGTGCCGCAACACTTTTGCGCCGGTATGTACGCAAACAGCGATTGGTTTTTTTCATTTCCATTATCGGCGCTGCCATTTATGCTGCCGCCGCGGTGGGCACGACGATCATTTTGGGCAATATCACGAACAACGTGATCATTCCGGCGTTTGAAGATAACGAAAAAGAAGCACGGGCGATTTGGTATTCCGGTCTGGCGCTATTGCTGGTTGGATTTCTGCGCGCCTCGACCATTATTTTGCGCCGCTATTTCGCGGCGTTGCTCACATTGCGCACGCAACGACAATGGCGGCGCGATCTTGCCGCTACCTATTTAGAAGTACCGCTCAAATACCATCGCGAAACTCCAACGGGTCAGTTATTGGCGCATGCCGATGCCGATATCGTCGCTTCTAGCGAAGTACTTAATCCTTTGCCTTTCAGCATTGGTGTGGCGGCACTGGTGATCTTCGCTGTTATTTCGCTCGCCACAGTCGATTGGTTTTTAACTCTAGTGGCGTTAGTGCTGTTTCCTTCGCTGGCGATCATCAACCGTCTGTATACGGCGCGGGCCGAAATTCCGTTGGCGACCGTACAAGAGCGAGTCGGTGGGGTTAGTCGGATCGCGCATGAGAGTTTCGACGGTGTATTGGTTGTGAAAACCCTCGGCCGCGAGCAACAAGAAAGTGAACGCTTAGAAACAGCGGCCGATTCGCTGCGTTCGGCCCGTATTTCATTGGGAAAAATTCGTGGTGTCTTTGAGCCAATGATCGACGCGTTACCGAATCTTGGCATCATCGCATTGCTCTTAATCGGTTCATGGCAAGTGTCAATTGGACGTTTGAATACCGGTGATGTTGTGCAAGCCGCCGCGCTCTTTGGGCTTCTTGCGTTTCCAATGAGAGTTTTCGGTTTCTTTCTTCAAGAAGTTCCGCGCGCAGTTGTTGTGAGTGCGCGTCTCGACAAAGTGATTGATGCCGAAAGAGAACCACAAGGTGGCGATGCCGTCATCACCGGTGGAGCTTTAGCGGTTGATTTTGAAAATGTGCGTTTCGGTTACGGCGACGATCCACCCGTTTTAGAGAATCTGAATTTGCATATACCCGCTGGATCAATTGTGGCTTTAGTAGGTGTTGTTGGTTCTGGTAAATCGACACTTTGTGAACTCATTCCTCGTTTAGTTGATCCCGATGCGGGAACAGTGCGACTGGGCGGGATTGACCTTCGTGATTTAGATCCCGAAGAACTTCGACGCGAAGTGGCACTCGTTTTTCAAGAAACATTTCTTTTTGCCGACACCGTCTTAGAAAACGTGACACTGGGCGACGAAATTACCGAGGAAGAAGTGGCGAATGCAGCCCGCATCGCTCACGCGGAAAATTTTGTGGCGCGCCTTCCGGAAGGTTGGAAGACCGAAATCGGTGAACGTGGGGTGACTCTTTCCGGTGGTCAGCGACAACGCTTGGCCCTAACGCGTGCGCTATTGCGTAAACCACGTGTTCTGATTCTCGACGATGCCACTAGCGCCGTTGATCCGGTCATTGAGTCGGCAATTTTGCGCGATCTGCGCACTTCACTGGCGATGACCACACTGGTGGTTGCCCATCGTGTTTCAACTATTGAATTGGCCGACGAAGTTGTCTTCCTCGACGGAGGACAAATTGTTGCTCGGGGTTCTCATAAAGAACTCTTGCAATCCAATTCTGATTACGCCCGACTCGTTCACGCCTATGCACATGGGGGTGAATGATGAGCGACGAAAAAATTCTCGACCCCGATGGGCATGACGAAATTGCGCTTTTAGAACACGCTTCATCATTTGATGACACTGTGGCGTTAGAGCACGAATTGATGATGCATGACGAAGGTCCGAAGGTGCGGGCCATCGCCGTTTTACGACGCGGCTTTGCTGAAAGTCCTGAGTTACGAAAAGGCCTGCGTTTAACGCTGCTTTTCGCCACGATTGGCGCGGTTGGACGTCTCACGATTCCCGTCCTCATCCAGCAAGTTATCGATAAAGGTTTGCTGGCCGATGAAGGATTCCGTCCTGGTTTCACTTTGACGGCCTGCGGCATCGCAGCGGCCATTGTCATCGGAGTCATGTTTTTGGCCCGCGTTACATATGTTCGTTTGGTTACAACTTCGGAAACGATGTTGCGCAATTTACGTGTGCGCGCTTTTGACCATGTTCATCGGTTGCCGATGGCGCATCACGATTCAACGCGTCGTGGTGAACTGACTTCAAGAGTGACGAGTGATATCGAAACTATTGCCC
>CAYOHV010000037.1:0-10887 GCA_964403825.1 uncultured Bifidobacterium sp.
TGCTAAAGCGCATGAACGCTACGGACATGTTCAAGAAGTCATCGTGCAGAACTTCCTTCCCAAAGAAGGAACGGCCATGCACAACGAACCGGCCTGCCCGTTAGACGACTACCTCGATGCAATTGCTTTAGCCCGACTTATCCTGCCGGCCGAAGTTCATTTACAAGCGCCACCCAATCTTTCTGATGATTTCGGCGTTCTGTTAGATGCTGGCATCGATGATTGGGGCGGCGTCTCCCCTGTTACCGCCGACCACGTCAACCCTGAACGTCCCTGGCCCGATTTGGATCGTCTACGCGATGTCACCGAGTCGCGCGGCTTTACGCTCGCTCCCCGCCTCACCATCCATCCGGAGTTCGCTGCGCAAAGTGAACGATGGCTGGACGAAGGATTGCGTTTCGCCGTCCTCGATCGCAGTGATGCCGAATCTCTTGGACGCGATGATCCCGGCGCGATTTTCGTGCAGAAACTCAAGCCCGCTTCACCCGAACAAGTTGATGATGGCGTTGAAGTGCTGCAGATCGGATTGAATTCCACCATTTGGAGTTCCGGTTCGAAATTTGCGCCACCCTATTTGCTTGATCCCGAGGCTAAACCGACGGGAATTTTCAAAGAGTTACTTGAAGACGCACGTAACGGAAGCGAACTCGATGAGGATGCCATCACAACGCTCTTTAGTGCGCGGGGTCATAACGTGGCCGCCATTGCTGCGGTAGCCGATCAACTTCGTCAAGAGATAGTTGGCGATGACATCACATGGGTGCATAACCGCAATATCAACTACACGAATGTTTGTACGTTCAAATGCAAATTCTGCGGTTTCAGTAAAGGTCCACTTTCGCTGAACTTACGGGGAACGCCGTATTTGTTGACGCTTGATGACATTGCGCAAAGAGTGGTCGAGGCGCAATCGCTCGGTGCCACTGAAGTTTGTTTACAAGGCGGTATTCATCCTGACTTTGACGGTGACTATTACATCGATGTCACCCGCGCCGTTTCGCAAGCCGCGCCGTCCATTCATATCCATGCATTCACGGCATTAGAAGTCACCGAAGGTGCACGTCGCCTCGGTGAACCACTTCACGATTATTTACTGCGGCTAAAAGAAGCGGGGCTGAAAACACTGCCTGGCACTGCCGCCGAAATTTTGGATGACGAAATTCGCGCCACGCTTTGTCCCGACAAAATCACCACCGATGAATGGCTTTTCGCTCATCGCACTGCTCATGAGGTGGGACTGCGCTCGAATATCACCATCATGTTCGGTGCCATCGAAAATCCACGTCATTGGGCCCGTCATATTGTCCGCACACGCTCGCTACAAAAGGAGACCGGCGGATTCACAGAGTTTGTTCCCCTCCCCTTTGTGCATATGGCGACACCGCTCTACTTGCAACATAAAGCTCGACGCGGACCCACCTTCCGCGAAGCGTTGTTAATGCATTCCGTTGCTCGTATCGCCTATGCCGGACTTATCGACAACATTCAGGTGTCATGGGTGAAGATGGGCCAAAGCGGCGCAGCGCAAATTTTGCAAGCGGGCGCCAATGATCTCGGCGGAACTTTGATGGATGAAAATATTTCCCGTGCCGCTGGTGCCGATCATGGTCAAGGCATGGAGCCCAGTGATTTTGAGCAATTAGCGGCATCCATCAGTCGACGAGCGGTACAACGAAGCACGCTGTATGACCGCTTAGCGGCTCTTTAATCGCTTTCGCTATCGGGTTCACGTAACAGCGAGATTGCCTTTTCCACGGCGCGGCGTGCACGCGTAAGTCGCTTTTCATCAACCGGTAATTCATTTCCGCCCGCGTCAATTGATTCACGTAAACGAATGATCGCAAGGTCGGCCAACTCCTCGGCTATCACCTCTAGCCGTGACCGGATTTCATCAAACTCACCTGCCATGAAAACTCCTCTCAACCAAGTAGGAACGCTAGGGTAAAACCGATGGCCAAAAACGCGAAAAAATCAACCACAGCAACAAAGAAGAAAGCAACATCCAAATCCACCAATTCACTCACTCGTTCGGAGATCACCGACGATGATGTTCACGAGTGGATTTCCTTTGAACTGGATGGTGAGACCTACACCTTCGATGCCACCTGGTTGATGTCGAATTGGACGTGTATTTACGGCAATGGCTGTCTTGGCATTGAAGAGAATCCCGCCGCGGAAGCCGGAAAAGGCTGCTGTGTACACGGCGCCCATTTCACCGATAAAGCCGATCGCTTGCGTGTTGAAGAAGCGGCTTTGCATCTCACTGATGAGGAATGGCAGTTCCGCAATGAATCCATCAAGCACGGTGGACCCACGAAAAAAGAAGAGGGCGACTGGGTTACTCGACGCGTACAAGGCGCCTGCATCTTCCTCAATCGTCCCGACTTTCATTCCGGCGCCGGCTGTGCCTTGCATTCCGCCTCAGTGGCGCGCAATATCAGTTTCTTAGATTGGAAACCGGAAGTTTGTTGGCAAGTTCCTATTCGACTCGATTATCAAACTGACGAAAACGATCACGAAACCAATATTTTGCGCGAATGGAAACGGCGCGATTGGGGCGACGGCGGCGAAGACTTTCATTGGTGGTGCACCGAAGATCCGCGCGCTTTTGTAGGCGACAAGCCGGTGTACGTCTCAAGCAAAGAAGAAATTTCTGCCATGGTTGGCGAAGCGGCCTATCAACGAATTGTGGAGTTGCTCGAATCGCGACCGAAGGAAACGTATCTTCCCCATCCCGCTCTAAAGCGCCGTCCAGCTTCGGATTAAGAACGCTTATTTGCGCGTCGGCGATCAGATTCTTTAAGTAAACGCTTACGCAATCGCAATGATGAGGGCGTAACTTCCACCAACTCGTCATCAGCAATGAATTCGATTGCGGTTTCTAACGTGAGTTCACGGGGCGGAACCAATTTGATTGCTTCGTCGGCTGAATGGGTGCGGATGTTTGTCTTTTGTTTTTCCCGCACCACGTTGACGCCCATATCGTCGCTACGAGCGTTTTCACCAACGATCATTCCTTCATAAACTTTTTCGCCCGGCCCAACGAACATTTCGCCTCGTTGCTGCAAATTGTCGAGCGCATAGCCGGTGGTAACACCTTCACGATCCGAGATCATGGCGCCACCTTTACGACTGGGCAGATCGCCAACCCATGGCGTCCAGCCTGCGTGATGCTGATGCATAAGGGCCGTTCCCCGCGTGGCGGTTAATAACTGCGAGCGGAATCCAATGAGGCCCCGAGAAGGTGCTTCAGCGGTGATGATCGTGCGTCCGATATCGCCCATGGCTAAATCGATAACTCGACCTTTTCTGGGCGCCAACGCTTGGGTGACTGTTCCCACATGATCGTCAGGCACATCAATGACCGCGCGTTCGAGTGGCTCATGTCGCGCACCATCAATTTCGCGCACGATTACTTCGGGGCGACTGACTTGCAGTTCGTAACCTTCACGGCGCATCGTTTCGATCAGAACGGCTAATTGCAATTCACCGCGACCAGCGACTTCGATGACATCGGGCGAGTCGGTTTCTTCTAAGCGAATTGAAACGTTGCCGAGAATTTCGCGATCAAGACGTTCTCGCAAATGGCGCGATGTGAGGAACTGACCTTCTTTACCGGCCAGCGGTGAAGTATTCACACCGAATGTCATACGTAATACCGGTTCATCAACAACAAGACGTGGTAACGGTTGCGGATCAGTGGGGTCGGCCAATGTGTCGCCGATTTCAACTTCAGGGAAGCCAGCCACGATGAACAAATCGCCAGCGCAAATTTCATCCACTTCGAGTCGACCGATACCGGAAAAACTCATGAGTTGTGTGAGTTTGCGACGTAACGGTGCTTGACCTTCGTCTTCTTCGCAGAGCGCCACTGTTTCGCCTCGTCGCAAACAACCGTTCATCACGCGACCAACGGCTAAGCGACCGAGGTATTCCGACGCATCAAGGTTGGTAACGATTGCTTGTAGCGGTTTATCGGCATCGCCGGAAGGTTGCGGAATCGTTTTTACGATCGCTTCAAAAAGCGGCGTCAAATCATCGCCATCGGCAGGCATACCGATACCCGTCACGCATTTTCCTTCACGGGCAATGGCGGAAATGATGGGAAATTCGATGGCATGTTCATCGGCATCGAGGTCCAAAAACAGTTGGTAAATCTCATCCAGAACTTCATCCGGTCGCGCATCGGCTCGATCAACTTTGTTGAGCACCACAACTGCGGGAAGGTTGTTCGCTAAGGCTTTGGAAAGCACATAACGCGTTTGCGGTAACGGACCTTCGGCCGCATCAACCAACAGCACAACGCCATCAACCATGGTGAGGGCTCGCTCTACTTCCCCACCGAAATCAGAGTGACCGGGAGTGTCGACCAAATTGATACGAATGTCGTTCCACGTCACCGAAGCGGCCTTGGCCAAAATAGTGATGCCGCGTTCGCGTTCTTGATCGTTTGAGTCCATGACTCGATCGACCACGGCTTGGTGTTCGCCAAACGTTCCAGTGGCCCGCAGCAAAGCGTCAACCAATGTGGTCTTTCCATGATCAACGTGTGCCACAAGGGCAACACTGCGTAATTGTTGGGGGGCATGTGAGTTCATTGAGCGCGCTCGCGTTAGAGGCGGTCAGACGACCGCGGGAGGAAGAGTAAGAATCGCAACGGGTTGGCCACCCATTGCGCTGACGGTTATCGAACCATCAATTAGGCCATGGGTTTTCGTCGGCGCTGGCCTCATACAGGCACCATGACGAATGGTCATGACCTGGATCCGCGCCACACTCCGGACAAGGCTCCTCGTCCTTCGCGTCAAGGAGTGCATCAAGATTGTCGTTCGTGCGTTTCAGAGCTCTCGCTTCTTCGAAACGCCGATGTCGCCCCTTTTTCACGGGTCAACTCCCGTCGGTGAGATTGCGGCTCCGAGTGTACCGGTGAAAACCGCTAGCGGGTGGATTTCGCCGAGAAGCGGCCCAGTTCACGATTCCGACCCATAGGGGCGGCGGGATCGCTCTTCGATGACCAATTCTCCGTTGCCCCCAAAGGCCACGGCTGCCTCACCCGCCAAGAGCATCTCGATGGCGCGGCCGGCCACCTCGGAACGCCAGCCGCTGCGTAGACGAGCGGCGGGATCGCCACGTAAAAACTGCTCAAGGTCGGTGCGAGTGGCGAGGATCGCCGGATCAATTTCGAGATCACGTGCCAACTGTGAAACCCAAGCCGAGGCCAATGCCACTGCTGGTCTCATATCTTTTTCCAACGGTGCCACCGGTGCATCATCAAGTGATGGAACGGGCGCGTTCATACCCGCCTTTACCGCCCGCAAAAGATCTTCAGCAATGTCTTGGCGAACTGACCGGTCAACGCCGCGTAATTGCCCGAGTGCCGAAATTGATGTCGGTGGTTTTTGTGCAATGGAACAAACCGCGATATCAGAAAGCACATAACGAACAGGCACGTCGATTTCCGCTGCGCGCACTTCCCGCCACGCAGCCACCGATTGAGCCACCGCCCTTGCTTGCCCTTTTAAGGAACGTACTTCTTTAATACGTCGCCATGCTTGGGAAGGATCCCGCATACCCCTGGTACGCAAACGCGACACTTCACATTCATCTAATGCCCATTGCAAACGACCGCGTTGACGCAGTTCATCAATCATTACTTTTTGCAATCGCAATAGATGCGCCACATCGTTAGCGGCATAAATTAATTGCGCATCGGTAAGTGGACGGGCCAACCAATCGGTTAGCCGATCGCCCTTTTCCAATGAAATCTGCAAAAACCGTTCATGCACGGACGCCAATGATGGCGACGATAAGCCCATGAAACCGGCCGCAATTTGCGTATCGAAAAGTTTTTGCGGAACTGTTCCGCATACCAATTGCAAGATCTCTAAATCTTGATCGCCGGCGTGCAGAACAGCCGTATGCGGTCCTTGCAATACCGATTCAAAAAGCGAAAAATCAACCGCGAACGGATCGACGAGCGCTAGTTCATCGCCCCATGCCACTTGTACCAATGCGAGTTTCGGATAGTAAGTGCGTTCGCGATGAAATTCGGTATCGATGGCGTAGGTCTCTTGATCGGACAACTTCGCAAGAAGTTCCCGAAACTCACGATCAGAAACGATGACCGAATGAGGGCTCAACTACGCCGGATCCGTTCCTTGTACAACGCCACGACCTGAAGCCACCCATCCTTGTGTTCCGCCCGCCACATTGATGGCGTCGAAACCATTGGACCGCAGAAAACCGACGGCCTTGGCACTGCGGCCGCCCATAGCGCAAATGCAATACACCGTTTGCGCATTGTCGATTTCGTCGATGCGTTCAACAAGATCGGCTAGTGGAATGTGGTGTGCACCGGGAACATGTCCTTCGGTGTATTCATCATCTTCACGGACATCGATTAATAAAACGCCTGAGGCGAAAAGTTCATCGAGTTGGTCAACAGAAATTTCAGGAACATCACTCATTGTGTAGATCGTAGCGGTCCAAATCGGCAGGTACGTCAACATCATTTATGGCGTCGCTATTAGTTGAATACACACGCACAACGGCCAAATCCGCAAGGACCGCCCGCACTGAGCGTTCATTTTGGGCATAACGAGTGCGCACTTTTTCTAATGCCGTCGGTCGCCACGCCGCGGTGAGAGGTTGGTCAACATCATCGACCACTAAAACGGCTACGTCAGCATCAACATCTTGTGCGAGATGTTCAATTAATTCTTGCGGAGTTGTCACATCAAGATTGGGTGTATCGGCGGCAAAAACTAAACAAGCCGAGAACTTTGAAAATTCAACATCATTTGCAAGCCGCTCAAGCACGGCGATAACTCCGGCTAACGGACCTTGATCGATTTCATAATCGGCCCAATGCGCAGCGAATACGGAATGCGTTGTTGCTTTCGTTTCTTGACCGCCGACGGCCACAACTTTTTCGGCACCGGCATCTTGTAAAACGCGACCGACATAAGCAGCCAACGGCATACCGTCTTTTATGAGCGTCGTTTTATCAACCCCAAGTCGAGTCGACTTACCTCCGGTGAGAACGGCACCCAAGAACGGTTTTGTTGCGATCATTTAAAACAATTGGATGCCATCAGCGGGTGGCCAACTGGGATCGCATTGACGCAAAAACAGTTCACAACGTTCCGCTTCATCGTCTTCACCAATTTCGGCCGCGCTTTGTGCCAACCCCGCTAGACACGCAAGGAAACCGCGATTCGATGGAGCGTTCCAACGCACATAGCCAGAACCGCGCCAACCGTTTGCGCGCAATAAATCGAGACCGCGGTGATAACCGACGCGGTAATAGGCGTAGCGCTCCATCACATCGGCCGCCACAGTTGCTGCCGCCGCCCAAACACGCGGCTGACGCGGGGCTGCAGCCACACAAGCGAAAACGGCATCGCGATCCGAGGCGGCAACGGCGCGGGCTACCGCAACGAGCAAATCATTCGGTTCGTCAGGCAAGATCGTTGACGGTGGACCACTGGCACTTAGTTGAACGGGGCGAGCATCACTCATGGCTCCACGCTAGAGGTTTTCGCGGCAGATCGAACCATCTGCGCAAACTCTTTGGGATGCGATCGATGCGCTAAGTGCCCCGCACCTTCGATAACCACGAGTTGTTCAACGGGCAGTTGTTCTTCTAACCATTCGACGGCCCGCAATCGAATATCCACTGTCGTTGAACCACGAGAGATCGTTACCGGTTGTTTTACTTTTTGCGGATCAAACGGTGCCTGTTTCCGTAACGACGACAACTCAGCCAACAGAGCCGGACCATCGGCGTAACGCTGCTCACGTAACGAGGGCGACATTTCTTGCCAATCGGAAACTCCGATAACTCGTTCCATAAAACGATCAACCGTTTCCGTCGCTGTCGGGGCGATCACATCGACGCCTGTCGGATCGGTGCGCGGCCACCATGACAACCATGACAACGGCGGTTCAAACACCACCACGCTGGCAACGGCACCACTACGAGTGGCGGCACCAAGAGCGAGTACGCCGCCAAGTGAATGACCAACCAAAACAATGGGTACCGCAATGTCGTTCACTACCGAACAAAGATCATCAATATGCGCATCTATGGAAAGCGCACTTTCATCTACGCATCGTGATTTTCCGTAGCCGCGACGGTCATAACTGATCCAGTAGTCATCGGGAAAATAACGTGTCACGGGCAGAAACCCGGCGCCTTTATCCATCGCTCCGTGAACGAAAACAAAACAGACGGGCGATGAAGTTCCACTCGACGAGTTAAACGCGGGCAAATTTTCGAGAACGGAAAGTCCGTTAACGACTTTGCGCTTCACAATTAACGAACTTCGATAACGCGAATGGTGTCGGTGACGCGGCCTTTGGAATATCCCGAACCGGCAACTACCACCACAACATCGCCGCTTTGCACTTCACCTTTTTCTTTGGCCATACGAATAGCCGAATCGGTGAGGTCGTCAGCCGTTCCGGTAGCGGTGAGCAAATACGGTGTGGTTCCCCATGACATTGCTAATTGCTGCACGGTTCGTTCTTCGGGAGTGAAACCGAGGATCTTTGAACGGGGGCGATAACGAGCAACCGATCGCACCGTGAAACCAGAACTGGAAACGCAGATAATGGCGTCGGCATCGATCTCACTGGCCGCGCGCTGCGCGGCCGATGTGATGGCGTTGGTCACCGCTTGTGTGGTTTCGGCATTTGGCAACGCGTTGATCATTTCAACTAACGCCGGCCAACCTTCGTAGTCGAAACGATCGTCAGCTGCGGCGGCGATACGCGCCATCGTGCGCACAACATTTTGCGGATCAGCACCAACGGCTGTTTCGCCCGACAACATCACCGCTGACGTGCCATCAAACACCGCATTGGCAACATCGGATGCCTCGGCGCGTGTCGGCGTTGGCGCGTGCACCATTGATTCGAGCATTTGCGTGGCCGTGATGACGGGGCGGCCTAACGCGATGCAACGACGAATGATTTCTTTTTGCAAATGCGGGAGCATTTCGATTGGAAATTCTGAACCTAAATCACCGCGGGCGACCATGACGGCATCAGATACCGCAATGATCGAGTCGAGATTTTCTACCGCCGATCGAGTTTCGATTTTTGCCACCACCATCGGACCTTCAGGTGTCGGTGCAACGTTGGCGCGTTCGATATCGGATGCATTGCGCACGAACGATAAGGCGATCATGTCAACGCCAACTTCTTCGAATGCTTCAAGGAAACGAAGATCTTCCGCCGTTGGTGTCGCAATTCCTAAACGATCAGAAGGAATATGAATTCCGGGGCGACCAGTAAGACGGCCACCGTGAATGACTTTTACCGAAAGTCGATCGCCAACAATTTCCTGCGCCTGCACTTGAACCGCGCCATCGCCAAAAACCAAAAGGTCACCAGGGTGAATATCTTCTAAAAGTCGTTCGTAATCGACATGAACAATTTCGGCGGTGCTTTCTTCCCGACCGGGAGTTAACCAAAAATCATGTCCATCAACGAGTTGTACGCCGCCCGAAGGGAACTTCCCTACTCTCACTTTTGGTCCGGGCAGATCAACCAGAATGCCGACTGGGCGTGCTGCTTCTGCCGCCACCTTTCGAATTCGGTGATAACGATCAAGCGCTAAATCGACTGATTCATGCGAGAGATTGATACGGGCAATATCCATGCCAGCGTCGACTAATCCGCGCAAAACTTCCGGAGAATCTGATGCGGGACCAATAGTGGCAATGATTTTGGTGCGACGGGCCATACCGACACGCTAGTGGTCTACCCGAGTGGAAATGAAGAACAAATCTGTTTTCTTAACCGGCGCGTACCGTTATCTCAGTTAAGGCGCGCTCGGAGCATCTTGGCGATTGAGCGAAAGCCTTCTGATTCGGCGGCGGGAGCATCGAGTGCGACCGCATCGAGCACAACGGCAGCGGAGGCGAAATCACCCGATGCTTCAAGAGCCCGTGCCACATCGGCTCGCTCATTCACCGATGCGTCGGGAAGTAACGCGCGCAGTTTCGTGGCAATTACGCGCGAGCGATGATCGTTTTCGGCGATGGAAATTTGAATGAGGTTGTTCAACATGCGGCGAATGATTGTGCGCGGTCCCACGGGATCGAGATAGGCCACCGAGAAGGGAACATCGTTTCCATGTAAGCGATGAAAAAGTTGACGGCAATCTTCAATTGAAAGAAGACGTCCACCGTGAAATGCATCGATATATGTTCCCGTTTCATCATCACGCACTAAAAAATGTCCGGGAAAACCGATGCCACTCATTTCTCTTCCGCAGCGACGGGCCACCGCCATCAACACCACTGAAAGTGTGATCGGAATACCAACGCGCTTTTCTACAACAACATCGAGACAAGAATTTTCTGGCGCGTAGTACTTGCATTGGTTTCCGGTAAAGCCGAGTTCACCGAAGAGATAACGACAGATTTCGTTGACATCGTTACTTCCACATTCGGCGGCCATTGCGTCGAGGCGCGCCAACTGAGCCGTTACGTCAACGGGATGAAAATGGGCCGCCACTAAAAGCGCCGCTTCTTCCACCGCTATTGAGGTTTCGTCCTTCGCCATAACTACGGCGAAACGATCGGTCATAGGCACGAAAATCAGGGTAACGGCGAGAGTCCGAAAAGCCTCTCGGAAACGACCGCTCTAGTGTGTCGCCATGGCGCATCCGTTCTTTGACCACATCGGCCCGCTCGCCTTCGCCCACCGCGGCGGCGCAAGTGATCAGCCGGAAAATTCTTTGGCCGCTTTCGCCTATGCCGTCGACCTCGGTTATCGCTATGTCGAAACCGACGCCCATGTCACCGCTGACGGAGTGGTCATTGCCTTTCATGACGATCACCTTGATCGCGTGACTGACCGCACCGGTGAAATCGC
>CAYOHV010000038.1:0-10524 GCA_964403825.1 uncultured Bifidobacterium sp.
CGGAACGTGCTGTTTGGATTCGCACATTGATGACAGAAATGAATCGCATTTCTTCGCATCTTTTGTTCATGGCTACGAACGGTATGGATCTCGGTGCGGTCTCGATGATGCTTTACGGCTGGCGTGAACGTGAAGAAGCATTGCGCTTCTTACAAGAAGTCACCGGCTTGCGCATGAATCACAATTACATCCGTCCCGGCGGCGTTGCTGCTGATTTACCCGACGGTTGGCGCGATGGCGTTTTGCGTTTGCTCGATATGTTGCCGGATCGTTTAGCGGAATACGACACACTTCTCACGCAACAGCCAATTTGGCGTGAGCGTTTACAAGGTGTTGGCGTTATTACGTCGGAAGAATGTTTAGCGTTAGGCGTCACTGGCCCCATCTTGCGTTCAACGGGTTACGCCTGGGATCTGCGTCGCGAAATGCCCTACTTAGCGTTTGATCAACTCGACTTTGATGTTGTTGTCGGTTCATACGGCGATTGCTTTGATCGCTATGCCATTCGTTTGGCCGAAATTCATGAATCAATGAAAATCGTGCGTCAATGTTTGGAAAAGATGCCGAAGGGTGACTATCGCATTCAAGATAAGAAAGTCACTCCGCCGCCGCGTGCTCGTATCGATGAATCGATGGAAGCACTTATTCACCATTTCAAGATTTTCACCGAAGGCTTCAAAGTTCCGGAAGGTGAGGCGTACGTTCCGATCGAATCGCCACGCGGCGAATTGGGTTGTTACATCGTGAGCGACGGTTCTTCTACGCCGTATCGCATGCATGTGCGTGCGCCAAGTTTTGTGAACTTACAAAGCCTTCCGCATTTGATGCATGGAAGTTTGGTTGCTGATGCGGTCGCCATTATTTCTTCGGTTGATCCGATTCTCGGGGAGGTCGATCGCTAATGGCGCGCTTATCTCCCGACAATGTTGTCTTGGCCAAGGAAATCATTAGTCGTTATCCGTTGCCGAAGTCAGCGCTTATTCCGCTTTGTCATCTTGCGCAAGAACAAGACGGCTATCTCACCGAAGAAGCAATGGCTCATATTGCCGAACTCGTAAACGTAACGCCGGCCGAAGTTTTAGGTACGGCTTCGTTTTACGAAATGTTCAAGATGGAACCGGTTGGCAAGTACATGATCAACATCTGTACCAACATCGCTTGCCAATTAATGGGCGGAGAAGAATTGCTTGCCCATGCCGAAGACAAACTCGGCATTCGCCCCGGGCAAACAACTTCCGATGGCTTGTTCACTATCGAAGATGTGGAGTGCATCGCCGCTTGCACGGAAGCACCGTGTTTGCAGGTGAACTATCGCTACGAACATCGCATTTCTAACGAGCAATTCGATCAATTAATCGACGATCTTCGTTCGGGTAAGCGCTCAGATATTCCTGCGCACGGAACGTTGGCTCGTGTTCGTCAACATATTCCTGAAGATCGCCGCGCTGGTTCTGTATTGCCAACCGATTCTGCAGCACCGGTTTGGATTGGCGCCGAGGAGTCGAGCAATGGCTGAGATACCCAAGATCATTACGTCTCGATTCGATTACGAAGATTCGTATTCAATTGCTCGTTACGAAGCAACTGGTGGTTATGCCGCTTTGAAGAAGGCGTTGAAGATGACGCCCGACGCTGTTGGTGAAGAAGTGAAGTCAGCGAGCCTTTTGGGTCGCGGCGGCGCGGGATTCCCAGCCGGAACGAAGTGGGGATTAGCCCCAGCCAATGTTTGGCCGCGTTATCTCGTCGTAAACGGTGACGAATCAGAACCCGGCACTTATAAAGATCGCCTCTTAATGGAGCGCGATCCGCACCAACTTATTGAAGGTGTGTTGTTGGCTTGTTATGCCATTGGTTGCGGCCAAGCATTTCTTTATGTGCGCGGTGAAATGGCCTTAGCCCAAGAACGTATTGCTGCTGCATTAAACGAGGCGTATGCCGCGGGTTATGTCGGCAAAAACATTCTCGGAACAAACTTCTCGGTTGACGTCGTTCTTACTTGGGGTGCCGGCGCTTACATCGTTGGTGAAGAAACCGCGCTTATTGAAAGTCTTGAAGGCAATCGCGGTATGCCCCGCTTGAAGCCCCCGTTCTTCCCGGCGGCCAAGGGTTTGTACATGCAACCCACGATCGTGAAAAACGTGGAACCGCTTTCCAATCTTCCGTGGATTTCGCAAAGCGGTGGTGAAGCATTTGCGGCTCTCGGTGCTGAAGCCTCACGCGGCACGCGTATGTTCGCCGTTTCGGGTCATGTGAAGAACCCGGGCGTTTTTGAAGTTGAGTACGGCACCACGACATTCCGCGATCTCATTTACGGACATGCCGGCGGCATTTTGGGTGATCGCGAATTGAAAGCGTTTATTCCCGGTGGCGCATCGGCTCCATGGTTCTACGGTGAACATCTCGACATTCCTTTAGAAAAGGGAACCGTTGATCGCGCCGGATCCATGCTGGGTTCAGGTGCAGTTGTGGTTATGGACGAAACGACCGACGCAGTGAAAGCGTGTTTGCGCGTTGTTCGCTTCTTCGCCCGTGAATCATGCGGCAAATGCACACCATGTCGTGAAGGTACGAATTGGCTGGAGAAAATCTTGCAGCGAATTCAAGATGGTTATGGCCGTCCGTCTGATCTTGAACTTTTGATGGACGTCTCCGACAACATTTCGCCAGGAATCGCATGGCCGCCCAAGCAAACAACAATTTGTCCGTTGGGACCATCAGCGGTTTCACCGATTGCATCGGCGTTACAACGTTTCCGTCCCGAGTTTGAAGCCAAGATTGCCATGGCCGAACAAAATCGTCAGTCCGTTCCCGTTGCGTTCCCTAAGGCTGCGTCACATGCCTGAATCTGAAGTTTCTGCACCCGACGGCGTAGCCGTAGAAATCAACGGCGTTGAGATTGTTGCTCAGCGCGGTGAACTTCTCATTGATGCTGCTGAACGCGCCGGCACATACATTCCGCGTTTCTGTTATCACGAACGTATGAAGCCAGTCGGCATGTGCCGCATGTGCTTAGTAGAAGTTGACACTGGTCGTGGCCCGGCTTTGCAACCCAGTTGCATGATCGAATGCACACCGGGAATGAAAGTTGATACCGAATCGGAGATCACCAAAAAAGCACAAGATGGTGTGCTCGAATTTCTCTTAGCCAACCATCCGCTTGATTGTCCTGTTTGCGATAAGGGCGGCGAATGTCCGTTACAAGACCAAACAATGGCTTACGGTCCGGGCGAATCGCGTTTCGTCGAAGAGAAACGCCATAAGGAAAAGCCAATTCCGATTAGTGATTTGGTTCTTCTTGATCGTGAGCGTTGCATTCTTTGTGATCGTTGTACGCGTTTTGCTAGCGATGTTGCGGGTGACCCGTTAATTCATTTCATTCACCGCGGAAATAACACCGAAGTCAACACGTTCCCCGATCAACCCTTCGCTTCGTACTTCAGCGGCAACACCGTGCAAATTTGTCCGGTGGGTGCGCTGACTTCCACGACGTATCGCTTTAAAGCGCGTCCATGGGATTTAGAAACAACGGAATCAACCTGTCAGACCTGTTCGGTGGGTTGTCGTATTTCTATTGATTCATCACGCGATGAGGTCCAACGTTTTTCTGGTGTTGATATTGATCCCGTTAACTGGGGTTGGTTATGCGATAAGGGCCGATTCGGCAGCCAAGCTATTAATTCACCTGATCGTTTAGGTGAACCGCTTATGCGTCAGGGCAGTGAACTTGAACCGACGAAATGGTCTTCAGCATTGTCGAAAGCGGCATCGCTTTTGCAAAACGCGACACCGCAAACCATTGGTGTCATCGGCGGCGCTCGTCTTACCAATGAAGATCAATACGCCTATGCCAAGTTATTTAAAGGTGTTTTGGGCACCGACAACGTTGATGCTCAACTAGGCGACGGATTACCGGCCTCAATTGTTTTGGGATTACCGCGCGCCACCATCGACGAGGTTTGCGAACCCAAGGGAACCATTTTGTTAATGGGTCCCGATATCAAAGAAGAACTTCCTGTTCTTTTCTTGCGTTTACGTCATGCGGTGGTGGAAGACAAAGCGAAGATTGTTGAAATTTCGCCGCGCAGCACGGGTGTTAGTTCTCTTGCGGCTGTTTCATTGCATCCGCGACCGGGCGAAACCGGTGAATTAGTGCGGGCGTTATTTGCCAGCGCTGATGGCAATCGCGAAGTGGCCGGTGTTGATGCTGAAACAATTGCGCGTGCCCGCGCCTTACTGGCTGAACAAGATCTCAAAGTTGTTGTTGGTCGCGCCTCGGTAGCGGAACGTTCCGATGTCGTAGCCGATGCCATTACCGAAGTGCGCCGCGCGCGTCCCGAAGCACGTTTCCTTTCTGCATTGCGCCGCAGCAATGTGCATGGCGCGTTAGATATGGGATTAAGTCCAGGTCTGTTACCTGGTCGCGTCACCATTGAAGAAAGTCGCGAATGGTACGGCGATGTTTGGTCGACAATGCCGGCACAAAGTGGACTTGATTGCGAAGGAATTTTGCGAGCGGCTGCTGATGGTCGCATTGATGTTTTGGTGTTACTGGGCGCCGATCCATTAAGCGATTTCCCTGATCGTTCATTGGCCGAACGCGGTCTTGCTGGTGCACGTGCAGTTATTTCGATTGACACGTTGTTGAACGCATCATCGAAGCGGGCCGATGTTGTTTTGGCCGCCGCAGGATTTGCTGAAAAATTCGGCACCACCACCAATATTGAAGGTCGGGTGAGTGCGCTTTCACAGCGAGTAACTCCGCCAGGAACAGCGCGTGCTGATTGGATGATTGCCACCGATATCGCTGCTCGTTTGTCGGCTGATCTTGGTTTCACCACTGTTGAAGATGTCGTGGCGGAAATTTCTTATGTCGCTCCGTCGCATCTCGCTTTGGATCAAGCGTTAGCGGAAGATTTTGAAGATGGCGTGTTGTTGCCGCTCGATGTTGTTGTTGTCACCGATGAACTTGATGTGATCGAAGAAGAAGTTGTGGTCACCGATGGTTCGGCTGAAGTTGATGTCACCGTCGACGTCGAAGTTGAGAGTGAAGAGGCCGAGGAGTTATTGCCGGTTTCGGAACTCGGCGACGACACTGAAGGCTCATTGCCCGAATTCGTGCAATTCGTTGACGCTCCGCCCGTGCCGGTTCAGCCGGTTGATGCCTATGCATTCCGTCTAATTGCGACCCGTCGCCTTTATGACCAGGGAACGAACGTGCAAGCCGCACCAATGTTGTCGGGCTTAGCGTCGGGTTCGTCACTGCGCCTTAACCCATGGGAATTCGATCGTTTGGGTGTGGCTAGTGGAGGACGCGCCATTGTTCGAAATGGCCAATCCAGCGTCACTGTCATGGTGATTAGCGATCCGGGTGTTCCGCGCGGTGTCGCTTCCATGATCGTGAATCAGGCTGATGGTCGTGTGTCAGACCTCATCAATCTGGATGACACGATTGTCCAAGTACAGGTTGAGTCTGCGTAATGATCAAGGGAATGGAAAAGGGGGGTGAGATTCGATGATTGGTGGCGATCCGCTATTAGCCGGCAATGTTGATCTTGCCGTTGTCCTCATCGTTTTGTTGAAAGTCGTCATCGTGTTTGCCTTTTTGTTGGTGGCCACGATGTTGATGATTTGGTTTGAGCGCAAAGTTGTAGGCGATCTGCAGAACCGAGTGGGACCAAACACCGCCGGTCCTTTCGGCATTTTGCAAACCTTGGCTGACGGCATCAAGTTCTTCTTCAAAGAAGATTTGATTCCCGATAAAGCCGAGCGACGCGTCTTCATCCTGGCGCCGATTCTCACAGTGGTTCCAGCGTTTTTGTTGTTCTCTATTGTTCCGTTTGGTGGCGATTTCAATGGCGGCCACGACGGCAGCGTTGAACTATTCGGTAAGACGACTTACTTGCAACTTGCCAATCCGCCGATCGGAATTCTTTTTGCTTTAGCCATGTCGTCTCTCGCTGTTTATGGCGTGATGCTTGCCGGTTGGTCATCAGGATCTAAGTATCCATTGCTCGGTTCGGTACGCGCGTCGGCGCAAATGGTTTCGTATGAAGCGGCCTTAGGTCTGTCAGTTTGTGCTGTGGTGTTAACCAACGGAACTCTCAGCACACATCAAATGGTGGTTGATCAAGCCGGTAATGGTTGGGGCGGATTCGTTCCCAACTGGAATCTGCTCATCGCCGGCTTCATTCCTTTTGTTGTTTTCCTATTGGCGAGCCAAGCGGAATTGAATCGTCCACCGTTCGACTTAGTTGAAGCGGAACAAGAGTTAGTCGGCAGTTACCACACCGAATATTCATCGATTCGTTTCGCGTTGTTCTTCGTTGCCGAGTTCATGAACTCAGTCACGATGGCCGCGTTAATCGTTACGTTGTTCTTGGGTGGACCGGCTGGTCCGGCGCCGATTGGTCCGGGCTGGTTATGGGGCGTGTTCTGGTTCTTGTTGAAGATGCTCGTCTTCCTTTTCGGATTCGTATGGGTGCGCGGCACATTGCCTCGTGTTCGTTATGACCAACTCATGGACTTAGGTTGGAAAGTTCTTATTCCGCTTTCATTGGGTTGGCTTTTGGTTTTGGCAACGTTCTGGGTTGCCCGCGATCAAGGTTGGAACGGTTTCATCACCATTGGAATCGCCGCCGTCATTGGTCTTATTGGATACGGCTTATTGAAAGCCGCTAGCGCTACGTCGCGGGCGCGTCGATTAGAAGGGGCGGTCGACTAATGGGTTACCTCGGTGGCTTTTTGGTTTCGCTGCGCCAGATCGGCAAGAAGCAGCGCGTAACCACGCAATATCCAAAAGAAAAAGCGCCCAAACCGTTACGAGTGCATGGACGTCACGTGCTTAATCGTTATGAAGACGGCATGGAAAAGTGCATCGGTTGCGAACTTTGCGCCGGTGTTTGTCCCGCTCGTTGTATTTACGTGCGTGGCGCGGACAATCCGCCCGACGCGCCGGTTTCACCCGGCGAGCGTTATGGCTATGTCTACGAAATCAATTACTTGCGTTGTATTCATTGTGATCTTTGCGTCGAAGCCTGTCCCACTGAGGCCATTACCGAATCAAAGATGTTCGAGTTTTCATTCACCTCGCGCGCCGATGCGATTTACACCAAAGAAGAATTAGTCGTTGGTGAAGATGGCATGCCCAAGCGTTTGCCTTGGGAAGACTGGCGACCCGGTGAAGATCTGAATACCTCGGCATGGATGCGCGCCACTGCGCCATCAGGTTCGGCTGAATTTGAAGGTGTGGTTGGTTGGTCCGGCGAACTCGGTTACGGAATTCGCGCACCGGAGGGCGACCAAGAAACAAAGGACGCCATCACAAAGTCACATGCCGGTCACGGAGATCACCACGGTGATCATCACGACGACCACGACGATCATGGTGGTGGCCACTAATGGAAACGACCGTCTTTTTCATTTGTGCTCTTGTGGTGCTGGCCGGCGGAATTGGTGTTGTCGTTTCGCGCAACCCCGTGCATTCAGCATTGAGTTTGATCGCCACCTTATTTGGTATGGCGGTCCTCTTTTTAAATCTCGGCGCGCAACTCTTAGCAGTTGTGCAAGTGATCGTTTATACCGGCGCCATCGTCGTACTTATTTTGTTCGTGATGATGTTGTTAGGTGTCGATCGCGAAGAAGATTTGGAAACTGAACCATTAAAGGGGCAGCGACTTCTCGCCATCCTTGTTGGTCTTTTCATGGTCGGAATTGTCACCGCCATCGTCATGATTGGTGGCGCCGATGCTGTTACGGGTGCGAAAGCAGTAACAGCGCCACTAGCCGAAGGTGCGGAAAACATCGCACAAATCGGACGTCAACTTTTCACTAACTATGTCTTTGCTTTGGAAATCACTGCTGGTCTTCTCACCATTGCGGTGGTTGGCGCAGTGATCTTGGCTCGCCGTCCAAAAGATTTGCAGCCACTTCCTGAGCCTGAGTCCATGACTGATATGGGCGATGATCCACTTACAACTGTGCAGGAGGGTCACTAATGAGCGACGGTGTCCTTTCTGCTCACCTCATTCTTTCGGTGATTTTGTTTGCGATCGGCGGAATTGGTCTGCTCGTTCGTCGTAATCCATTGATCATGATCATGTGCGTTGAACTGATGTTGAACGCCGTGAACCTGTCCTTCGTAACTTTTGGACGCATGCTCGATGACGTTGCCGGGCAAGTAATTGTCTTTTTCGTTCTCGTGGTGGCCGCCGCCGAAGTTGTGGTTGGCCTCGGTCTTGTTGTTGCTATGGCTCGTCGTAAGCCAGGCGCGACAGCCGATGATCTTCAGGCGTTGAGGGGTTAAACCATGGTTGAACTGGTTTGGCTTATCCCCGCGCTCCCGTTAGCAGGCTTTCTGCTGCTCGTCTTCTTTGGCAAGCGCATTGGTGAACCGCTCTCGGGTTGGATCGGCACCGCTGCGGTTGCCCTTTCGTTTGTTGTAACGGCCATCGTCTTTGTTGGTTTGTGGAATAAGCCTGAGCACACGTATTCGCTTGAGCTTTTTGAGTGGATTCCGGCGGGCGACTTTTCGGTCAACATCGGATTCCTTCTCGATCCGCTTTCAATGGCGATGATTTCGTTCATCACCTTTATTGCCTCGCTTATTCATTTGTATTCCATCGAATACATGCATGGTGACGATCGTTATCCGCGCTTTTTCACCTATCTCAACTTGTTCGTGTTCTCGATGCTGATCTTGGTGTTGGGTGACAACTTGGTGATGACCTTCCTCGGTTGGGAAGGCGTCGGCGTTTGTTCGTACTTCTTGATTTCGTTCTGGTTTGAAAAGGACGAGAACGCTCGTGCCGGTAAGAAAGCCTTCATCACTAACCGTGTTGGTGACTGGGGCTTCATGATCGCAATTTTCATGACGTTCTTTGTTTTCGGAACAGTTACCTACTCCGAGTTCTTGCCGCTTTCGTCAGGCTTGGCCCAAACCACCGCCACCTTCATTGCGATAATGCTCTTCATCGGTGCGATTGGTAAATCGGCGCAGATCCCGCTGTTCATTTGGTTGCCCGACGCGATGGCTGGTCCGACTCCGGTCTCAGCGTTAATTCACGCTGCCACCATGGTCACCGCTGGCATCTATTTAATGGTGCGCGTCAATCCGATCATCGCGGCGTCGGCCGAATGGTTGCCGTGGACGATTGCCATTGTTGGTATTGCCACTGCGTTTTTGGCCGCCACGATTGCGTTGGCGCAAAACGACATTAAGAAAGTTTTGGCCTACTCGACGGTTTCGCAGTTGGGTTACATGTTCTTAGCGATTGGTGTCGGTGGTTACACCGCCGCCATCTTCCATGTCATTACGCACGCATTCTTTAAGGCACTGTTGTTCCTTGGTGCCGGCTCCGTCATTCATGGAATGCATGAAGAACAAGACATGCGTCGTATGGGTGCATTACGCAAACTCATGCCCGTCACGGCAATCACCTTCATCATTGGCTGGTTGGCCATTGCCGGTGTTCCGCCCTTCTCCGGTTTTTGGTCGAAGGATGAAATCCTGGCGTATGCATTGGCCAAGAGCCCGATCCTTTACGTACTTGGTTTAATCACTGCACTTCTCACCGCGTTCTACATGAGTCGTCTCGTCTTCCGTGTGTTTTACGGTGATGCGCGTTGGGGAGAATCAGCCGAAAAAGAAGTTGAAAACCTCAACGAACACGACACAGAAACGTCCGCCGAAGTTGCTCATGATGAAGCGCATGCAGCGCATTCACATCACCCCCATGAATCAAAGTGGAAGATGTTGGTGCCGCTCGTTGTCTTGGCGTTCTTCTCAGCAGTGGCCGGTGTGCTCAACCTGCCGTTCTCACATAGCACCGAATTTTTGAATACCTGGTTAGAGCCCGTTGTTGGTGCGAACGAAGCCTCACTTAATTTGAGTGGAGCGAAACTGACATTTGAATTGGCGCTTTCTACGATCATCGCTATTGCGGGCATCGTGGCCGCCTACTTCGTTTATCTCAAGAACAAACTCGACGCTCGTCTTATCGAACTTCCGTTCTTTGCCAACGGTTGGTACATCGATAAAGGCATTTCCGATTTTGTTGGCGGCCTCGGCCAAAAGGGTTTCGAACTCATTGCTGCATTCGACCGAGTTGTCATTGACGGAGCCGTTAATGGAATCGGTCGGGCAACACGCGGCGGTGCGGCTCGGTTACGCACTATTCAAAATGGCTACGTGCGCTGGTACGCACTCATGATCGCGTTGGGAACAGTTTTGGTACTTGTCTTCGTACTTTCGCAGGTGAGCTTCTCATGACAACGTCACTGCTCGCTTCTGCATCACCATCGTTCCCGATTCTGCCGGCGTTAGTTTTCACGCCGATGATCGGTGCGGCGATTATCGCCTTGTTACCGCGCACCCGTCCTGAACTTTCACGTCAGATCGCAATCTTGTCTTCGATCTTGACGGGTATTTTCAGCATCGTCGTATTGGTGAAATTCCAAACAAGTGATGACGGTTTCCAATTTGTCGTCACACAAATGTGGGTGAAGGCCCTCGACATCAAATTCATT
>CAYOHV010000039.1:0-10276 GCA_964403825.1 uncultured Bifidobacterium sp.
CTGATCGATCAACCGGTTGTTGATATTGAGTTGCTCGATGCTGTTCTTTGGGTGCAGGTAAACGCCGAAAGCACCGGCTTTTATCGCGTGAGTTACGCCCACGATCTTCTCGAGTCGCTGCTTCGTCATAGCGACGAACTTTCCGGACTGGAGCGCTACGCCCTCATCGATGATCTTTGGGCATCGGTACTAGCCGGCGATTTGGAAGCGCATGACTTTGTTGATGCATTACAAGCGTTCCGCAACGAGACCGACTTATCGGTATGGCAGCGCATCATCGCCGGACTTCATCAGTGTGAGCGCCTCTGCAACGACGTAGCCAAAGAAGGTTTTCGCATTGCGGCCACCAATCTTTTACGCCCGATTGCCGAACGTTTAGGTGACGAGCCCATCGACGGCGAAAGCGATCGCCAAAATGCGCTACGCGGAGTCATCTTTGAGGCCATGGGTGTAATCGGGCATGACGCCGATTGCCGGGCCCGCGCCAAGGTTCTTTTGAATGTTGACGATTTTCATCCGGATCCATCATTAGTGGCGGCGTCGGTCAACATTGTCGCTGCTCATGGGACCGCACAGGACTTTGATGAATTCGTAACGCGCATGAATTCCGCCAGCACACCACAAGAGCAGTTGCGCTTCCTTAATGCCTTGGCCGATTTTCCCGGCGAAGACGAAATGCTTCGTTTCCTTGACATGTGTTTAAGTGATCAAGTGCGCACCCAAAATGCGCCCTTAGTTTTGCGACGGGCCTTGACCAATAAGGCACAGGGAGCAGTCGCTTGGCAATTCATTGTCGAAAACTGGAGCGCATTAACCACTCGCCTTCCTTCGAACTCCATTGCGCGCATGTGTGAAGGCATTCGCAGTTTGCCGGCGGCGGAAGTTGATGAGGTCGTAGCGTTTTTCGAAAGTCATCCCGTACCTCAAGGCGAGCGCATCATCGCTCAACATTGCGAAAAGTTACGCGTCAATGCCGCGCTTTTCGCACGCGAGAATCACCGATTTAGTCACCGATTTGTTTAGGTGAAACTAAAGCCATTTCTTGCGACGGAAATACGCATAGAGGCATGTCATGGCTAAAAGAATGGAAAGCAACGCCGCCGGATAGCCCCAGCGTGAGTCGAGTTCGGGCATGTACTTGAAGTTCATGCCGTAAATGCCGGTCACGATGGTGGCCACAATCAAAATGGCGCCCCATGACGTCATTTTCTTCATGACTTCATTCATTCGATTGGCACCGAGAGCCAAACTGGCATCAACAACACCCGAGGCCAATTCTCGCTGAGTATCGATTTGGTCGATGATGCGTAATAAGTGATCAAGAACGTTTTCTAAATACACAATTGCTTCCAACTCGACCCATGGAATTTCCCGCCGCAGTAATGCCAGCACGACATCGCGTAAGGGAACGATTCGACGACGCAACATGATGGTCGAGCGACGTAATTCGAGCAGTTCTTTCTGTAATCCCCCGTCAGGAGGAGGACCAACGTCGAACAAATTCTCTTCAATATCTTCTAAACGATCCTCGGATTCATCGATAACGGTGAAGTACCCGTCAACCACTTCATCCAAAATTGTGTAAAGCAGAAAACCAACTTTGGGATCAACCTCGCGCAAGCGGGCATATCTCTCCAACACTGGTGCTTCATCGAACGCTAGGCCTATTTCATTTTCTTCTCGAACTGTTACCAACCAGTTCTCGCCAAAGAAAATATCGACTTCCGCCATCTCGCCTTTATCAACTCGGGCATACGACACCAAAAATGCATGGGATGGATAGCGCTCGAGTTTGGCCCGTTGTCCATGTTTCAAAACATCTTCAACAGCGAGTTCATGTAAATCCAAAATAGGAATCAGAAAATTAATGCTGTCTACGTCTTCGCCCTCGATATCGATCCAGACCAGTGAATCTTTACGCTGTACCGCCGGTGCAACATCAGCCAGATTGCTCGACTCGGTGAACGTTCCTTCATCAAAAATTCGAATAGTGGGCATTTACATTGAACTTTCGGCTGGAGAACGAGATTCATCATCGGAGGCATCAGTTCCGTGACGATCAAGACGATTAGCAAATTTTTGCGCACCGAACGCTAAACCAGCGACCAGTAACACCACTCCCAATCCGCGCAAATGCGGATAACTCGTGGTCGATGAAAGAGATATCGACGACGTGGGCCATACAAAAAATGAAACGGCGATACAGACGACAAAATACGAAGGTCGATAGCGACCCAATCCCGTGGCGGCCAGCAAGGCAAAACCAGTTGGCAAATACCACGGCCATATAACCGGTCCCAAAATCACGTACGCCACTAACACCACTGCCGTTGCTTTAATGAAGCCCACCAGCGGACTACGACGCAACATGATGAGCACGACGACGGCGGTCAGCAAAAGTCCAAGGCTACGAACGCCGCCGGCCAAACTTTGACCGTCAATACGGATTCCAATCGTGTCCAAAATCTCGGAAATTGAAAAACCAATTTTTGTTGTGGGCGAATAGGTGTCGTTGACTTTTCCGGTGCTGCGCAACGCCGTTAACCAACCGGGCCCAAGTCCAACTAACCAACTAGCAACCACTAACGACAAAAACGCCGTCGCCAATAACGTGGCGGTCGTGCGCAGTCGTTCTTTGAAATCGCCGCGTTCGTTCCAACACCAACCCAAATACAACAGGGCGACGGCTGCCGGAATTTTTACTGCTGTTGCAGCGATGATGAGAGCGACACCCCACTTTTTGAATCCCCGCTGCGCCAGCGCTAAGCCAGCAGCCAATAAACCGAGCATGAGCGCATCGTTATGCGCGCCGCCAATGAGATGAACGATGACAACGGGATTGGCTAAGCCGATGGCGATGGCTACTGCCGGCGACAATCCATTGGCCGTAGCAATAAAACCAATGCCCACGGCCGCCACCGCGATACCAATCCAAACAAAGACTCGATAGATATTGATGGCCGCCGGCGCATTGTGACCGCTTAATTCAACCGCACTGCGCGCCGTTGCCACCGCAACCGGACCATACGGTGCGGGCGACGGACGCCAATAAGGATCGGCGCCCGAAGTGAAATCACCGCGGCCTAACGAAATTGGACCGGTCGTACTCGGATCAATTCCGCGACTCGCCATTTCCCCTTGTGCAACGTAGGAATACACATCATTCGACAACAACGGTGGTCCGAGAGAAACAGGAATAGCCCAAACAACTAACGCCAGCGCCACGGTGACAATCGCCTTTTTCATTTCGAGGCGCGCCGCTACATAAATAAGTCCAAGCCACGCTATGGCCAAAAGCGACATTCCAGTGACGAACCAAAACGACGACGCCGACGCTGAACCCGGATGTCCAATTCCAGGAACTGTGAGTCGCCACGATGGCACAGCCAAACGCCAGAGCGGGGCTGAAGCAGTAATAACCAAACTGCCGAAGAAACCAGCCACGATTAAACCAAGTGGAATCCAAAATGAAACATTGCCGTCGCGACGCGGCATCCATTTCGATTCAATCAATGTGCGTTCTACTTGATCGGCCGTTGGGCCGGCCCAAATGCGACGGATGCGACCAGCAAGGTATTTCCATTCCGGTGACTGCGTTACATAGTCACGGACTTTTTCACTTACGGTCGCCACGGCCAAAGGCTACCGAACTTAACGCTGGCGGTTGGTTCAACTTCCGCGTCGGCGCGGATTGTTCACGGTGCTATAGCCGATTACCGATTCAAATGACTGAGAACGCCAATCCGATTCGATGAGTTCGATTTGATCGGTCGTGATCTTGGCCGGATGATCAACTCCACATGCCCACGCCACGCGTTCTATTTCGTAACGCAATGCGGCCAAATAATTGGCACAACGAACTGATTTTGACGCTGGATCAAGACCGCGGGTTAATCGCGGGTTCTGAGTGGCCACACCGGTTGGGCAGCGATCAGTGTGGCAACGCTGAGCTTGAATACAACCGACAGCGAACATGGCGGTACGTCCAACATTGATCATGTCGCAACCCATGGCAAAGGCCGAGATTGCCGTTGCGGGCATACCGAGTTTTCCGGATCCGACGAACACAATGTCGTCAGTGATGCCCTGCTCAGTGAAGGTTTCATACACCCGTGAAAAAGCGGTGCGGAATGGAAAAGCAACGTGATCAGTGAATACCAATGGGCCGGCCCCCGTGCCACCCTCACCACCGTCAATCACTAAAAAGTCAGGACCGATTTTTTGTTGGCGCATTTTGGCGGCGAGATCATTCCAAAACTTTTGTTCACCCACGGCTGATTTCAGACCAACGGGTAAACCGGTTGCGGCGGCAACGGTCTCAACAAACTCAAGGAGCGAATCAACATCGTGAAAGGCCGTATGACCGGCGGGGCTTTTGCATGTTTCGCCTACCGGGATACCGCGTGCGTCAGCAATTTCTTTCGTTACTTTCACTCCTGGCAACAATCCGCCGAGACCTGGTTTGGCCCCTTGTGAAAGTTTCACTTCAATCGCTTTTACTGGCGCCGATGAAACCGTCTCTAAAAGCCGTTCCAGAGAGAACTTTCCTTCCGGCGTTCGACAACCGAAATATCCAGTACCAATCTGAAAGACGAGATCGCCGCCTTGTTTATGGTGAATAGATAACCCGCCTTCACCCGTTGATTGCATAGCGCCGGCCAATTTGCAACCAGCATTCAACGCCTCAACCGCGGGACCACTAAGCGATCCAAAACTCATCCCTGAAACATTCACAACCGAATTTGGACGAAACGCGTATTTACGTCCATGTGATGCACCAAGAACTTTGAGCGCCGGAAGTGATCGATTGATATCCGGATGTCCAGGATCATTCGGCGATTGATACGGAAACGCCGCGTGGCGAATGATCACATAACCGTCTTGCGTGAGATCGTTATCGGTACCAAATCCAAAATACGAATTTTGTTCTTTAGCGGAGGCATATACCCAGCGACGTTCATCTCGATTGAAAGGCTTTTCCGAATTGTTATCCGTCACGATGTACTGACGAAGTTCGGGCCCAACACCTTCGAGCAAGTAGCGGAAATGCCCGATCACCGGAAAGTTGCGCAGAATCGCATGTTCTTTCTGCCGTAAATCATGAATGACCACGAAAATCAGAAAAAGAATAAGTAAAAGGAAAATCGCGGCCAGCACTAGTCCAACGGTCATGACGAAAGCCTAGAGCGGTTCATCACTGAAGCGACCACGTTGATCAAAGTAACGCCAACACCAACCCAAGTTGGCCTAAGTGATAGGTCACCATCACGATGGTGCGACTGCGCGGGAATTCCTTTACGAATTTCGTCCAGCCAATGATGGTGTCGCTGGCGGCAAACAACACAGCACCAATTGCCGCCACCACAATGCCGGTGCCAAAGGCAGCCGCCACCATGATCGACAAGATCAACATATAAGCGGCCACCGGCGCGCTCATGCCGGTCGTTTTCGCTTTTTGCACAATGCGCAAACCAAAAAAACCAGCAACTACCACCATTACGAGTATTCCGATGAGAAACCCAATCGGCGAAATTCCTAGAGCGATAAGCGCAGCAATATAAAGAACATGCGCAACAAAAAATGCCGAAAGTCCGTAGAGAAAATAATTGCGCGGGATCATTAGAAATACATCGCCCACCATTGATGCCAACAAACCCAACACCATTAAGACTCGGGCAGTGGAATCGACATCTGAAAATGTAAGGGCGATCCCAATTAGACCAACCATCACCAGTGGTTTCAGTAAATACTCAATCGAACGCTGATCTTTGGCAACGGCAATCCAATCGGCCAAAGCCACCATCATCGTTACTACGAGCAACACAGTGGCCAACAACGTCATAGCCCCATGTTTTCATAACGAAGAGCGCGCGTTGTGTTTCTTCAAACCAAGAGTGAATTGACCTTACGCTGCATCAAGGCGAGGCAAAACGAGCGCCAAACTATCCGGACAAACATCATGGGCTGCTACCCACTGACGCAATTCCGACATCGGCACCCATTGCAGTTCAACTATTTCTTCGTCCGATAATGCAAATGGTCCGGACGAAAACGTGGCGTAGACGCGCGCCAACTCGGCGACATGTTCGTCTTCATATAGTTGTTCACCGAGATATTGCAATTCGCCGCTTATGCCGATTTCTTCATGCAGTTCACGCGCAGCCGCAATTTCCCAGGCTTCACCGGTGGCCACTACTCCCCCAACGGCGATATCCCAATATGACGGCCATACGTCTTTCCAATCAGCGCGCTTATGAACAAGCAATTCATCAGCATCGTTACGCACAACGATGAAAACGGAACGATGCAAAGGATTTTGTGCGCGCATTTGCGCCCGAGTCACAACGGCAATCACATTGCCGCCTTCATCGATTATGTCCACCTCTTCATTTGCGCTCGGCGGTGGCATTAGAGAGAAGCGGCTTTCTCACGGGCTTCGGTAAGAGTGGCGCCCTGCTCCATAATCGTGCGCAATTGCACAACATGTCGCGGACGATTCATCCCGAGGACCGCCGTGAGTTTGTCTCCCTTTCCATAAAGAGCAACAAAACGAAACTCTTCAAGACTTCCATGCACAATTTCAAATGAGTCATCAGGACCCGGACGTCCCGCTAATTGAATCTTGCGATCGTATTGATCTGACCAAAACCACGGAAGAGCATCAAACACAGGACCGACTTGACCGTTCATCTCCGCTAGCAAGGTGCGGGCCGCGGCTTCGCCACCGGCAATGGCATGCTCCCAGTGTTCAATGCGCACGGTTTGTTCCATCCGCGCACTTGGATAACGAGCGATGTCGCCACAAGCAACAACGTTGGCGGCCGCTTTCATTGTGTTATCGCAGACAATCCCATTGTCGAGTTGCAGGCCAGAATTCTCTAACCATTGCGTATTGACGGCCACGCCGATTCCAATAACCACCACTTCGGCATCGATCGATTCGCCATTGTTGAGGGTTACGCCCACAACTCGTTCGCCTTCATCAGTTTGAATTGTGTTGAGTTTCTCGATTCCCGTGCCGAGACGCAGGTCAACACCATTCATACGATGAATTTCGGCGCACACTTCGCCGACCTGTTCGCCGAGAATATGACCGAGCGGAAGAGGCATTGCTTCGATAAGCGTGACATTGAGTCCACGCTTACGACAGGTTGATGCAACTTCGGCACCGATGAAACCCGCGCCAATCACCACCACACGCGCGGGATTCGCTTCGAGTTCATCGCGCAGTTGTAACGAATCATCCAAACTGCGAACCACATGCACACCAGCGATTCCTTGTGTGCCCGGCAACCAGCGCGCCGAGGCACCACAGGCCAAAATCAAACCGTCATAGGAAATCGTTTCACTGCTGGAGTGATCTACTTCTGCCGACGGTGAACTCGTAAACGTAAGTTGACGGTTGGCGGTATCGAGAGCAATGGCGCGCGTCGCCCGACGAAGATCTAACTGCAAGTCCTCATTTACCGCAGAAAGAACGATTTTTTCAGGGTCCCAGTCCCCCGCCAGAAGTTGTTTCGATAGTGGCGGTTTGTCATATGGCAGCGCTGGATCAGCATCGAAAACGATGATTGATCCGTCAAAACCTTCTCGCCGTAACGTACGGGCAGCACTAAGGCCGGCCAGCGACGCGCCAACTATGGCGATCGTGGGCAATTCACTCATTGAGAGAGAATCAATCCTCAGCGATGGAGATTGCTTGCTTGGGGCAGCGTTGTACAGCCTCTTCTACGCGTGCACGATCTGATTCATCAGGGGTTTCATTCAGGATGTACAAAAAGTCGTCATCGCGAACTTCAAAAATGTCTGGCGCGATCGCCATGCACACAGCGTTACTTTCACAAAGATCGAAATCCACCACGATTCGCATTGCGTCCCCTTCTACTTTTCTACGTACTTCTTGTTCGGGAAGGAACTCCCTGACTGCCGGTCACCCTATGCGCCCGATCAGTTCGTTCCCTCATATTGCCCCAGATTTTTAGTTGATTGCGACGCAGAACAGAAAGTCCGCGTTGAGAGGGATATGCCAAGCCGATACGAGGCAGAATGGGGCCATGACCGAAATTGCCCCGCTCGCCGGCGTACGCATCATTGAAGCGTCGATCCTCGGCCCCGCTGCCATGACCACCAATCTCGCTGAACTCGGCGCCGATGTCATCAAAATTGAGCCCCCGGGCGGTGACTATGGCCGGCAAATGACATGGCCAATCATCGAGGGCACATCCCTTTTGTTTTTGCATGCCAACCGCGGAAAGCGTTCGATCGTTTTAGATATCCGCACCGAAGAAGGTGTGCAGACATTCAAAGATCTCGTTCGTGATGCCGACGTTGTTGTCGAGGCAATGCGTCCGGGTGCACTCGAGCGACGCGGTCTTGGCTTTGAAGCCTTAAAGGCTGTCAATCCGAAAATTGTGTTCATGACCATTAGCGGTTACGGCATGACTGGTCCGTATCGCAATCTCCCTTCACATGGAATTGCTTATGACACGTGGGCCGGCATTGTGAAACCGGCTTATGACGATGAGGGCTATTGCTATATCCCAGAACACACATCAATCGGCATTAACGCTGGCCCAATGTTCGGCGCTTTGGGAATTCTCGCCGGCGTAATTCATGCGCGTGCCACCGGTGAAGGTGTGTACATGGAAATTGCGCAATCAGATGCCGCCGCCGCATTCGATTGGTATCGCAGTGAAAGTGTGCGCGCCTACGAACGTCCCGAATCAGAAGTTACGGGCAACGCCGCTGACAATTACGAGCGACGCGCACCGGGAACCGCCGGCATGAAAGAAGGCGTGCGCTATCAGATGTACGAAACGTCTGATGGACATATTTTGTTCATGGCTTCTGAACAAGAGTTTTGGAAAAACTTCTGCGAAGGCCTCGGCCGTATGGATCTCTTTGAAAAGTATCCGGGCTCGAAATACGCCGACCACGCGCGTAACAACCGCGAGTTACTGGCGGAGCTAACCACCATCTTTAAATCAAAATCCTGCGATGAATGGATGGAATTCGGCGGTCAGTGGAATACACCTTTGGCGCCGGTGAACACTCATTCTTCGCTCTCCCATGACCCGCAATTTATTGATCGCATGAATTGGATTCCGAAGGAAAAACTCGGCGCCGACATGCTTCCCAATCCCGTGAAGATCATTGGTGGCGAATTGCCAATTCCGCGCAAAGCACCTGAGCCGGGTCAGCATTGCGACGAAATTTTGCGTGACGTGCTGGGTTATGACGACGCCAAAATTTCTCAACTAAAAGAAAAAGGCGCTGTCTCCTGACCGCAAACAATCAACCACCGACATCAACTGAAGACGTAACAACTCATCGTCCTTCAGTTCTGCGCATTGCGGTGCGCGTGTTGTTTTTGGTGGTGATGGCGTTTGCCTTTTATGGACTCGCCCCAAGTCTTTTGGATATGTGGGACCAAGTCCCGAAATTGCGGACCGTAAGCATTTACTGGTTCGTCGTCATGATCCTGGCCGAATCCGCTTCGTATGTTTGTGCGTGGCTTTTAATTCGCACGGCTTTGCCCAAGGTGAGTTGGTTCGTGGCCGGCACCTCACAACTCACATCTAATGCCGTCGCCAAAATTGTTCCGGGCGGAGCAGCTATTGGCTCGGCAGTTAACTTCCGCATGTTGTCTGCCGGAGGCGTGCAAAAAGGCGAAGCCGGTGCCGCGTTAGCCGCGACGTCAATTATTTCTAACGGCGTCCTGCTGTGTTTGCCTATGGTGGCAATCGGACTATCAATTTTGGGCGCACCCATCCCAAACGGTTTGCAACATGTTGCTTGGGGTGGAGCGGTTTTATTTGTTGTGTTGTTTTCGTTTTCGTTTGCGCTGGTGCGTTACGACCGACCCATTCAACTCTTCGGAAAATTTGTTGAAGTAAGTGCACGCTGGGTTTTGAAACGACTCGGGAAAACCGGTGGCCCCACCGAAGAGGGAATGATTCGTCAACGCGATCAAATGGTTTCGAGTTTGGGATCGGGCTGGAAGCGCGCACTTTTTGCTTCCGTCGGCAACTGGCTTTTTGACTACTTCGCGCTCGTGGCGGCCTTGTTGGCTGTAGGTGTTGACCCCCGTTTAAGTGTTGTTTTGTTGGCGTATGCCGCGGCCGCGGTTTTGGGCATGATCCCCATCACTCCTGGTGGCGTTGGCTTCGTCGAAGCCGGCCTCACCGGCATGTTGGTAGTCGCGGGCGTGAGCGGCGAAGACGCCTTGCTCGCCACGCTGGCCTGCCACACCGCGGTACGTGCAGGCCAACGGCTG
>CAYOHV010000040.1:0-10250 GCA_964403825.1 uncultured Bifidobacterium sp.
GACCATGCATTGGCGTAGTTGGCGGGAAGAAATCTACGAAGCGAACCCAATGCATCAATAGCGTCAAGGATGTTCGCAAAAATGACAGTGATTACTGCTGCACCTACCGCACCTAATGGAATATCGGTTGAAACGCTGGCAAGAAATGCGATTCCAGCCGGCACCAAAAGTGTTATCGCAATGTAGGCGGTGATCACGGCGAGACGAGTCGAAGATTCGCCTGCGTCAAGTGTTCCGCTGAGTGGACTTTGTAACGTGCCCGTGCCGAAAGCGATCAAGCCGATAAGAAATGAGGCGATCACCAAAGCAATGAGAACCGCACCGGTCAACAACAATCCAACGGCTGCTTTTATAAACAAAAATCGTCGACGTGGCACCGGTGCAACAAGCAGATATCGCATTGTTCCTAACGATGCTTCGCTTGCGACGGTGTCTCCAAGAAACATCGCTGAAATGATGACAAGCAAAAACGCCGAAGAAAAGAACAAGCCGCTAAGCGCGAAATTCCAAGGCCCCGATGCCATCAATCCGAAAACATCGAAGTCGCCATCGGCCAAACCGCCGCCGCCATCGGCCGACGGCCCATAAAGAACGGCTAGTGAAACCACAATTGGAAGCGCGATGACAATCGCAAATGCAACTGCTGTGCGTCGTCTTTTAACTTGTCGAATCAATTCGACTCGAAGACTTAACGTCCTATTTGCTGAGTATCCGTCCATCAGATTCCTTCCTCGGCAAGTGGCCCTGCATTCACTAAATGGTCAGATCCGACAAGATCCATGAAGACATCTTCAAGTTGTTGGCCGGATCGATCGGCGAGCAGTTCGGCGACAGTTCCTGACGCAACAACTTTTCCGCGATGCATCACAACAACGTGCGAACACGTTTGTTCAACTTCACCAAGAAGATGTGACGACAGAATGACGGTTCGACCGTCCGTTGCGTAGGTGCGCAACACTTGCCGCATTTCTCTGATTTGTGGTGGGTCGAGTCCATTCGTGGGTTCATCGAGAACGAGAATGTCGGGCATACCGAGCATGGCTTGGGCAATGCCCAAGCGTTGTTTCATGCCTTGGCTGTAGGTGCGAACCTTGCGATCAATTGAAGGTCCAAGGCCAGCGATTTCGAGAACTTCGTCAAAGTGGGCGTCGCCCGATCTTCCGCTTGCTCTCCAGAAAAGTTCAAGGTTTTGACGACCTGATAAGTGGGGGAGAAATCCTGGACCTTCAATGAATGCGCCGATCTTTGAGAGCACGGGTGCACCCGGCGTGACATGTTCGCCAAAAACGAACACGTCACCTTCGGTCGGGCGTATGAGTCCCATCGCCATGCGCATTGTTGTGGTTTTGCCGGCACCGTTTGGTCCAAGAAGTCCGAGTACGACACCGCGAGGCACGACGAAATCAACTCCTGCAACGGCGCGCACGCCAGAACTGAACTGTTTCACCAATCCTTCTATTGCCAATGGACTTGCAGCGAGGTCCGGTCGCGATGCGCCGCGTCGAAAGCGTGGTCGAAGCAGCCAAAGAACTATCAACACAGCAATGACAATTCCGAGCGCGAGTGCCGGCCAAGCCCAAACCGGTAAACCTTGTGATCGGAAAGCCATCTCTGTTTGTGGAATTACAACTTCGGAATTGTTGAGTGCGACTGTGTAGAGCGCGGGTTCGACGGGCAGGCGATATGCCTGATCGGTGGTGCTTACTGAAACAATGAGCCGGCTGCCGGCGGCTACATCGGTGACTATTGCTGGTAACTCCACATCAATCCGACGTGGTTCCGGACTTAATTCCACTTTTATCGGAGCAACGAGACCGTTCGGCAAAATTATTGCGTCAGCACTGGTTTGAATGCGTAAACCAATGAAAAGCGTGGACTCTCGCGCGGTATCGCTTGAAACATTGAGACTGACGCGTGGCGCACCGATTATGCGAGTCGACTGTTCAATTGGTTCAGAAATGAACGCCGCGTTTTGGTTGGGTGCAACTTGGAGATCAAGAAGAGACAAAACAGTGCCAAGCGATCCGACTCCTGGAAGTGAACTCACCGATGCGGGAACACCACCGGCCGGAGCCAAGATCCGTTGCGGAGGACCGGCGAGTGAAATTTTGCGATCGCTGGTACCAAAAAGTCCGGGATAATTTGAACGCGTGAGAATGTCGATCGTTGCTGAATCGCGATCATCTAAAGCGGAACTTTCAACAAGTGAGGCTTCGAAATCAAGGGGAACAGTCGGACCGTTCGCGAGCCAGTTTCTGAACCAGGCCAGTGTTAGCGACCGAAGACGATTAGTTTCGCTGACGCCTCCGTCATGGCCTGCCGCGTGCCACACAACTTTTAATGGTGTTGATGGATTCGCAGCGCGAATTTGGTTTGCATTCGCATTCACTTGTTGAAGTGGAAAAAGTGAATCGGCTTGTCCACCGCCGAGCAATGTTGGAACAGTGATGCGATTTGTAATGCTTGCGGGCGATGATTGCCGCATAAGAGCGCGCAATTCCGGGCTTGGGTCGCCGTTAGTTGCCGCTTCGGTGTATGCCGCGCACCATTGAGGTGAAAACCGACCGCATAAGTCTGCGCGACCCTGCGGTGATGCGAGACCGGCGCTGAAAAATGCCGAAGTCCAAAGTTGTTTAAACACGCCGGGTGAGTTGGAGTCGAGCATGTTTTGTCCGAATAGGGATGATTCGAGGTCATTCCACGTGATGTCCGACGCGACAGCATCGATGCGGCTGTCGTAGCCGGCAAGTAGGAGAGCGAGAGCGCCACCATACGATCCGCCGGCGACACCAACGATTGGATCATTCGAGTTTTCTTTGGTGACGAAATCTTGATTACTCAAGTAACTAACGAGAGACGACGCGTCGGCCACTTCAAATTGAGGCGAGTTCATTGAGATTTGCCCGCCGGATTCGCCAAAACCACGTGCGGTATACGCAAGTACAACAAATCCGGCATTAGCGAAATATTTCGCTTCAGCCGCGACCGATTGTTTATTGCCGCCGAATCCGTGAGCAAGAATTATCGCCGGAGCGGGAGTTGTTGTCGGAACGTAAAGATCGGCATCGATCCGCACTGGAGTTGAGTCGGTAGACGAAGTAGGTCCGCCACTTAGAGCGATCGCTTCAGTTTTGACCGATGCTGCAGCGCGTTGCTGCGGAAAGAGCACTCCAGTTGTAATGAGCCCTATTAAGACAATCGGAAAGATGAACTTCTTCACACGTGGCTTTCTTCTTTGAGGCCGAATCGGTCATGGAAACGACGCAAGGGTCGAGGCGCCCACCAGTTTGCGTTGCCCGCAAGTTTCATGAACGCCGGCACTAGGAACGCGCGCACAATCGTTGCGTCCATCAATACAGCGAGTCCAAGGCCAATTCCGAACATCTTGATGAAACTCACATCAGATGTGCCAAACGCAAAGAATGTGATCGAGAGAAGTAACGCCGCCGCCGTGATGATTCTTCCCGTTCGTTCAAGCCCGAGCGCAACTGATGATTCGTTATCGCCAACTCGATCATATTCCTCTTTAACGCGAGAGAGGAGGAAAACTTCGTAATCCATTGATAAACCGAACGCAATACAGAACATGAGGATCGGCATCGAAATATCAATTGTTCCGGTCGCAGTGAAGCCAAGTAGATCGGACAGATTGCCGTCTTGGAAAATCCAAACCATTGCGCCGAACGTTGCGGTGAGACTCAAAAAGTTCAGTATGAGAGCTTTGAGAGGAACAAGAAGACTTCCCGCCATCATGAACAAGAGAACAAATGTTGCAATGATGATTATCGCAATTGCCCATGGAAGCGATTGCCCGATGGCTGCCTTTGAGTCGACGAGACCTGCCGCTTGCCCTTCAACCGCAACATTGATGGGTAAATCAAGGTCTCGAATTTCCGTTACTAACTTTTCCCCAGCTGGTGACGCAACTGGGAAGTCAGGCACAACTGACATCCATGTAATCGAATTGCCATTCGTTGAGAGAAAGCGTGCATCGGCTTCACTGGAAGTTTGCAATTCTCCATTGGCAAAAGTTCCGGCTGCACTTTCAACTCGATCTACGCCGGTGAGCGAGGAAATGGTTGCTGCTGTTACGGCGATTTCATCGATTTGATTTGCGCTCACACCGGAAGCCACCACACCAAATCCTTCAGCGTTGTTTCCGCTGAACTCGGCGCGCAGTATTTCGGACGCTTGTCGACTTTGTGCAGACGTCGGAAGAACGCGGTCATCGGGAACGCCGAAGTTGGCGCGCAAGAACGGAAGTCCAAGTAAAACAAGGAATACAACGCCGGCCGTTGCGATTGGGATTGGCCTGCGCATCACAAATGTGGCGATGCGATGCCATGCTCCTTCGCTTTCGGCTCTTTCCACACGTCGCTTGCCTATTCGCAACGAGTTCACTCGTTGACCGAGCACTGCAAGCAGGGCCGGGAGTGAAAGAATCGATCCAGCAAGAGCGAGCAAAACGACGGCAATCCCTGCGTATGCAAATGAACGAAGGAAATAAAGCGGAAATACAAGCAGTGCCGAGAGCGAGACAGCAACGGTCAGTGCGCTGATCAAAATGGTTTTGCCAGCTGTTTCGATTGTTCGCACAACGGCTGCTTCGATAGTTCGACCAGCTTGAAGTTCTTCTCGAAATCTAGAGACGATGAAAAGGCTGTAATCAATCGCTAGGCCGAGCCCAAGAGCAGTTGTGAGGTTTACCGCATAGATCGAAACATCGGTAACTGATCCGATAATGAAGAGGCTAAGTAATGTGCCGAAAATCGCGATAACTCCGACGAAGAGTGGCAAAAGAGCGGCGATGACGCTGCGGAAAACAAAGAGAAGCAAGATGAGCGTAAGTGGAATCGCGATTAATTCAGCGCGAAGCAGATCAGATTCAATTGTGCTTCCGATATCAGCAAAGACGGCATCACTTCCACCGAGTACGACATTGAAATCGCCCTGAGATCCCGTCAATTGCTCCTTCACGAGAGCGAGTTGTTGGTCGACAAATTCTTCTTCACCATCGAGCCGAGCAACGATTAATGCTGATTCGCTATCGGCGCTGCGTAATGTTGGCGCATTACCGGTTGACCAATATGACAACACTTGGTCAACGCCACTGATGGAGGCGAGTTGATTGGCAAGTGCTTGCCCTTGTGAAGTTAGAGAAGGGCTATCAACGTTTTGTCCGTTGGCACTTAGAACTAAAACGATGTTTGGCTCGCCCCCACCGAAGTTTTCGTCAAGAAGCTTTTCGGCTTTGACACTTTCTGATGACGGATCGTTAAATCCTTCAGCTTTCAATACTCCGAATGCGCCGGTGCCAAAGACAGATGCGACAATTAAAAAAATCACCGTAAGCGAAAGCACCCAACGTCGGCGGCGGACGGTAAACAGTGCGAGTCGGTTCAACATGAAGGCACCTTTCGATTGACAATGCCGGCTGAATGCGCGTCAACTCATGGTCTCGCCAACGACTTGAACCGTCATCGTGCGTAGGCTCATTTCTGCACCGGACCACGGGCGCGTACTTCTCCGATACCAGGGGCCGTTGACCCAAATCACCATGGCCGATACTTTTTTGGCATGGATGATTCTTCCGCCCTCAAAGTGGGTGGAGTTCAGTTGTCAATCGAAATGTCGTTGTTTATTGCGGCCTGCGTTGCCGCAGTAATTGCCGTTGTTGGTAAGCCCGGTTCAGTTTCAGTGGGGGCTTTCGTATTCGCAGTTTTGGGCCTCGTGCCGTGGGTTTTGGAAGTCCGTGGTCGACGACTCAATCAGATGCTTTTCTTGGCAATGACGATTATTCCGGCCGCGGTCTTGGTAATTGTTGTTGGGAACCCAGGCGGACTTTTCCCAGCCATGATTGCTGTTGTTTGGATCACTCGACGAAGCAGTCGGGCAGTCGTAACTATTGGTGTCGTTGCAGCAGTTGGAATGACGATCGCATGTTCATTACTTCGACCCTCTGAATTCGAAGGCGAGATTTATTTTCTTGGCGGAATCGGGGTCTCATGGCTTGCGGGCATGCTTCTTCGTCGCCAGGCCACGCTCGTAGAAGAAATTCGCGAAGCCGCGGAGCGTGAACGCCAACACGCCGCAGTTGAGGAACGAACTCGAATTGCTCGGGAAGTTCATGATGTGATCGCACATTCCCTCACGGTCACGATTCTTAATGTCACGGGTGCGCGAAGAGCACTCACCAATGATCCGCAACGTGCTGCAGCGGCACTTGAAAGAGCGGAAGCAATCGGTCGAGAGAGTCTTGATTCAATCCGTCAGGTAGTGGGACTGTTGCGCGATCCAAATGGAGTTGCGAAAGTCTTTGAAAACTACGAAGAAGCACCGCTCCCGCAAATTTCTGATATTCCAACATTGATTGCCCAATTTCGCGATGGCGGAATGAAGGTTGACGCAGTGTTTGAAGTTGGTGACGTTGATGTTGGAGCTATGACATCACTCGCTGCATTTCGATTACTGCAAGAAGCAATGACAAATGCACTGCAACACGCTCCGGGCAAGCCCGTTTCTTTGAAGGTTGTATTCAATCGTTGCGACGCTGCGATTCATGTCGAAGTAGAAAATCAAATGGGCGAATCGATGCCGCAGCGTCGTCCTGGACTGGGTCTGATTGGGATGGCGGAGCGGGTGAGAACCGCTGGCGGTTCAATCAAAATTGGACCCACCGCAGAAGACACATGGCTCGTTGTTGCGGATTTGCCAGTCAATTTGGTGAAGGAGCCACTGTGATTGGCGACGAAACCGCAACAAGCGCCGAGACAGAATTGCGAATTGTCATTGTTGATGATCAACCACTTGTGAGATCAGGAATTGCGTTCATTATTTCGACAGAGCCAATGATGAACGTGGTTTCCGAAGCGGCCAATGGCGAACTTGGATTAATTGCGATTCGCGATTTTCAACCGGACATAGTTTTGATGGATATTCGAATGCCACAAATGGACGGCATAACTGCAACGCGTCGAATACGGGAAAATGACGGACCTCCAGTACTCGTTTTAACGACGTTTGATGACGACGAAGTCCTTTGGGGTGCACTGCAAGCGGGTGCGTCAGGGTTTTTACTAAAAGACACCCCAGCCGACGATTTGCTTGCCGCCGTTCGAATCATTGCGAACGGGGGTTCGTGGCTTGATCCAAGAGTTACTCCGCGAGTTTTGGAAGTTGTGCGTCAAAATCGTCGTTTGACTAATGGGCAGGTTCATGAACTCGAAAGTTTGTCTGAGCGAGAGCGGGAAGTGCTTGAACTCATTGCGACTGGAGCTTCAAATCCCGAAATTGCTGAAATGCTCTTTGTTAGCGAACGAACCGTGAAAGGTCACGTCAGCAATATTTTTGCGAAATTGGGAGCCAGAGATCGCGCGGCGGCAATCATCATCGCCTACGAGGGTGGCTTGGTTACGCCGAATTGATGACCTCTCTTGCAGCCGCCGTTCAGTTCTGATTCCGGCGATCGGCAGGGCGACCCATCAGTGGACTACCCTCGGACTTGCGATTGGCAGGGCGCCTCTCGATGCAATCTCGGGTACTAGAAATGAATGTCTTGCTTAATCGGACTTTCCGTCGCGTTGTTTTGGCATTTGTTGTTTTGGCTTTCGTTACTGGTCCAGTTATGTCGAGCCCGTCGGCCGAAGCGACGGTGGACACGGCTGTCATTGTTCCGAGTCCAAATCCCAGTAACTCAGTTGACATATTGACTTCTGTTTCGTGCGTGAGCGCGTCTTTTTGCGTTGCCGTTGGTTACTCCGAAGCCGTTGCAACGACGGAAACATTGGTGTTGTCGTGGAATGGTTCGGTGTGGTCGGCAGTTCCAAGCCCGAACGCGGGAACAATCTCTGATCGTTTGTATTCGGTGGATTGTGTGAGTGCGTCGTTCTGTGTTGCCGCCGGATTATCCGAAACAGGTTCGGCGACGGAAACTTTGGTGTTGATGTGGGATGGTTCGGTGTGGTCGATTGCGCCGAGCCCGAACGCGGGAACAAATGTTGATCGACTCTTTTCTGTTTCGTGTGTGAGTGCGTCGTGGTGTGTTGCCGTCGGGTCCACTATCAACGGTTTGGTGATGGAAACGTTGGTGTTGTCGTGGAATGGTTCAGCGTGGTTGCTTGTTCCAAGCCCGAACGCCGGCACAACGTATGACCGGCTGTATTCAGTCTCTTGTTTAAGTGCGTCATCGTGTGTTGCGGTCGGAACGTACGGCACTGGTTCGGCATACAGAACTCTGGTGTTGTCGTGGGATGGTTCGGCGTGGTTGGTTGTGCCGAGCCCGAATGCCGGCACCATTGATGACTTCTTGCTATCGGTGAGTTGTGTGAGTGCTTCGTCGTGTGTTGCGGTCGGAACGTCAAACACCGGTTCGTCGTACGAAACATTGGTGTTGTCGTGGGATGGTTCGGTGTGGTCGATTGCGCCGAGTCCAAATGGTGGAACTGTGAACGACACTTTGTATGCAGTGTCATGCGTGAGTGCATCGTCGTGTGTTGCGACTGGCACGTATGGAACTGGTTCCGCGTACGCAACGCTGGTGTTGTCATGGAATGGTTCGGCGTGGACGGTTGTCCCAAGCCCGAACGCGGGCACCGCAAACGATCAGTTATACGGGGTGGATTGTGTGAGTGCGTCTTCATGTGTGGCGGTTGGAGTTTGGTTCAACGGTTCGTTAATTCAAACGCTGGTGGAATCTCTGACTGGTACGCAACCAGCACCTCAGCCGCCGTCGCCGTCACCGTCGCCGTCGGTCGATCCAAACACTCCGGTGCCTCCGGCTATTGCTGGCTAATTCAACTTTGATTGTTGATTGCGAATTGTGGGCAAAGCCCGAATTTTTGGCTGAAATCGTCAAAGTAAGATCACTCCTCGGCACTCAGCCTTAGCCACCAGGCGCCAATTCAGCGGAGAATTCATATGTCGAAGGTTTTACTTGACCAGGAGAAAATCGCCACGTCAATCACGGGTGCGATTGCTTTTCGGATTCGTTACAGATCGCAAGATCTCAATGGTGTGGCCACTGAATCAACCGGCGTCGTGGTAGCACCGGAAGATACCTCCGCTGAGCGAAATGTTATTTCTTGGACGCATGGAACAACGGGCACGGGTGATGCTGCTTGTCCATCGGCGCAGCCCGATCCGGCGCGTGAACTCACTCTTTATTACACCTACGGATCGCAAACTCAAATTGATTACGGCGTTCCTGGTTTGCAGAAATTTATTGACGACGGTTATGTCGTTGTTGCAACTGACTATCAAGGTTTAGGTACGCCTGGTGTTCATCAATACACCGTGAATCGCACGCAAGCGATTGACGCGGTGATGATTGTGCATGCGGCACGTGAACTTTCAATTGGTGCCGGCAAACGTTTCGGTGTGATTGGTTGGTCGCAAGGTGGCGGCACTGCAGCGGCGGCCGTGGAACTCGATGAAACGATTTACGGCGAGTTAGAAGTAGTCGGCGCGGTGTGTCAATCACCTGGCATTCCCATCATTGGTTTGAAACAACCGAGCATGGGCGGTGTTATGGCGAACATTGACGTGCCACCGGACGGTCATTTGTTTATGAGTCTTGGTGGTTTCGCGGCTGCGTTCCCCGACAAACTTTCTCTTGATGATGTGTTCACACCACTTGGCCGACGAGTGTGGGATGAAGGTTGGAACACACAACCGGTTCATCATCTCGCTGATGTTTTGGGTCGTGTTTATAAGCACGAAGGTCAAGTGATGAAGATTGACCGCAAGAAATTCCCAGTTTGGATTGAAGCATTGGCTGCTGGTTGCGCGGGATTGAAAAAACCAGTGGCGCCGGTGCTTGTGCAAATTGATACGCAGTTTGAAGATGGACCGCTTCCGATTGTGGTACAGCCCGTGCCGCGTGCTTGGCAACATGGTTATGTCGATGTTGTGAAAGAACTCGGTGGCGATGTTTCGTTTACCGAATATCCGAACGACGATCATTTCTCGCTGCCGCAAAACGGTATTGATGAAGCGCGGGAATGGTTTAGCGCCAGGTTTGGTGGATGAGCGGATCACTTCGTCTTTAGGGAGTACGAAAACTCAAAGGGTTTCACTAAAACTGTCCGTCGTTGCAGGGGTTTGAAAGCAAAAACTTGGTGGGGCCGTTTACGACCCCACCAAGCCATGCGTTACTTCAGGAATTCTTTACTGCGGAAATATCAATTTCGAGTGTGATCTTTTCGACATCAAAAAAGTCGGCTGACTGAAGATGTCCGTCACGATCGGCATTG
>CAYOHV010000041.1:0-10187 GCA_964403825.1 uncultured Bifidobacterium sp.
TAGGCGCTTGTTAAAAATTTTCGCGACACTCATTTCCGTCCGTAGGAACGGGGGGAAGAAGCGACATGTGGTGGTACCCGCAACGTTTTGTTACGTCGCTTGTGTCGGCTGACGCTTCACCTTTCGTTTCTACGGGCTTCCTAGCAACGTCGATTGCAATGACCTCCATTGCTAATCATTCAAAAGAAGCGAAAGCAGGAGTAGATAAATGATGAAAACAATTCGTCACAGACTGATCGCTTTGATCAGTCTTGTGGCCTTACTTGCCGGACTTACGGCTATCGGTGTCGTCACCGCATCCACTGCATCAGCGGCGGGTACGTCAACGGCATCGCTTAGCAAGACGACCGGTGTCGTGGCTGGTGAGGAACTCACTGTCACCATTACCAACACCCGAGTGTCGGCATCTGAATTTTTGGGTGTCACGATTTGCGGCAACGTCACGAAGGCAGGCGTGCAAGTCTCCGGAAACGTCAGCGACACCTCGAATGCAAACAACTGTAAAGGTTCAGGTAACGCAATCGGTACAGTGCTGCCGCTAAAGACCAATGGCTTGAACGCCATTGCGGATGACGGTTCTGGTGGATTCTTGACCGGAGCGGGCGTTGTTGGTGGCGCCGGCATTTCAGCCAAGTCTTATTCGGTAAAGATCAATGTCGCGACCAGTGACCTTGGTCTTAATGAAGCCAGGTGTGTCCCGACCACAGCAACGATCACCAAGAAGTGCACGGTTGCTATCAACCCGGCCACGGCCACTGGTCAAGCGGACGGCAGTGCCGATGCTTACCCGATTCATGTTGAGTTTGCGTTGAAGCAACCGGCATCGATTGCAGTTGCCTCAACCACTGGCTCAGGCACCGGCACCTCCGCAGTTCGTGGTGGTGGCACCCTTGTTTTAAGTGGTGCTGACTGGGCGACGGCGTCAACCAACCTCACCGTTTCATCTTGCGATGCGGCTAAGACCAACTGCAATACCACTGGACTTTCCGGCACCATCACCACCGCTGCTTCCGGCGGTGGCTTGTTGGCTTCGGCCAAGACCGTAAACGTTGCGGCAGGTGCGACGACTGGTGCTCGTATGTTCAAGTTCACTGACGGAACAGAAACCGCCTATGTGCCGGTTGAAGTGTTGGGTACTCGCACAATTTCATTGTCAACCAATACGGTTGGTCAAGGAACGGTTGTGACGGTTACCGGTTCTGGCTTCGATGCTGGTGCAACCGTTGCAGTAACGCCATTGGCAGGGGCAAACCCTGCTGGCACTCCGTCGATTACAACGGCAACGGCAACGGGAACGATTTCGACGTCGGTAACGGTTACATCGAGCACAACAACGTTGATTGGTGCTACTGAAGGAACGCTTTCAGCAGCCTCGCCACCAGCCTTTACCCCAACCGCCAATACAGCGGCTGCGGCATCGGTGACGTTCAGCGCGAATGCATGTACCGGAACGAACTGCGAAGTTAAGCAAATTGTCTCCGTCACGGTTAACCCTGGTGTTCTCACCATTAGCCAAGCAACCAATGCCGTCACTTTGTCGACGATCACGTTGGACGGTACTGAGCAGACATCAACCGGCAACATCAACAAGGTAACGGTGAAAGATGCACGCGGTACCTTGGACGGTTGGGCCGTAACGGCAACCATGACTGACTTCACCAAGTCCGGCAACGTTGTTTCCAATAACACCATTCCGGCTTCGAAGTTGAGTTTGACCCCAACCTGCACGCCTGTTGGTGGTGCACTTGGAGCTGAAGTGGCAACAGGACCCGCCAGCACTGCGCTCAGCAACTCCACCGGTATTCGCATCTGTGATGCGGCATCTGGTGGTGGCGGTGGCACCTACGACATGACCGGAGCCTTGTCACTCAAGGTCCCTGCGTCAGTTCGTGCCGGTGACTACACCGCAACATTGACGTTCCTCATGGTCTAGTGACGAAAAGGAACTATCACTGCGCAATTTGAGGTAGGCGCTGATTGCTGCAATCACGACGTCATCAATGCGTAGTTCATTGTGGGTTGATGGCTGGTCGAATTTTTCGGCCAGCCATCAACTGCACTCATTGGCAATTCGCTTTTGTTTGGAAATAGCAGCGAAAAATCACCTACAGGATTCACCTTGACCACATCCCGCGATCAACTTGTACGCAACCACACCAAGTCACTTGGACGTCGTTGTCGCGCCGGCATCTTTATCGGCGTTTTTTTGCTTTCACTTTTGGGCATCTTCTCGATGCCCGCGTCAGCGCAATCGGCCACCGAATTTGGAATCGAGCCTTTTAGCGAGTCGCCCACCTCGTCGCGCACGCGTATTGAAATCGACGCTCATCCGGGCGACGTTTTTGTTGATCAAATTCGCCTTACGAACCGATCAGCAACTCCCCAAGAATTTTTTCTTTTTACCTCCGATGGCTACAACACCGAGGACGGCATTTTTTCGTTGCGCCTACCGGACGAAAAAGGAGTGATGCCGGAACTCAACGGAATCGGAAAATGGGCAACACTTCCGTTGCCCAGCATTTCGCTCGGGCCGAATGAAGCCAAAAAGATTCCCGTCACAATTCGTTTTCCCGATAACGCGCCCCCTGGGGAGCATTGGGGTGGCGTCTTAGCGATTCCGAAAACCTCGGTGACGGAAAACAACAACGGTCTCGCTATTCAGGTTAGGAATGCACTCGGTGTTCGCATCGTCGCCAATATGTCTGGTGAAAAGCATTCGAAACTTTCCATCTCAGGAATAAATGTCTCCACATCGCAATCATGGAGCAGCCCTTTCGGCAGCACGAAAAACACAAAGATCAGTTACCGAATTTCTAATAATGGAAATGTCGCGGCGAGTGGAACAGTGGCTGTTGTTATCCGCGACACGTTTAATCGTGTCGTGATGCAGAAAAACCTTCCGCAAATCCAAACGCTGATTCCGGGAAATTCAGCGAAGTACGAAAAGGATTTGGGTGAACTCGGAGCAATCGGTCCGCTTTATCGAGTGGAAGTAGTTGCCACGGTCGGTGATCAGACTTATCGATCGAACGGGATGTTTTTCGTTATGCCGTGGCTCATTGTCATCATCATTGGCCTTTTGGTACTGCGTCGCTTAACTAAATCACGATCCAAATATCTGGAGACCGTGAAGAAGTTGCGTGAGGAGCGCAAAAAGCGCAGTCAAGAAAATGCGGATGCAAAAGAGCCAGTTGGTAGCGGGACGTCACCATGAAATCCGCGCGCGCTCTTGTATTGGTGAGCGGTGCGCTCATTGCGACATTGATTGTTCTCGCGTTACCTGCAGCGGCTGATCCGCAACTCCAAATTTCTAATAGTTCGCCCCAGTTCGGCCAGAAAATCGTCGTAAGCGGCAGTGGCTTTTCCCCCTCATCGGTGGCATCGGTTTCGGTTTGCGGTAACTCGGCTCAACGGGGGACAAAGGACTGTTCGCTTGAATCGTCAACTTCGGGAATCGATTCGAACGGCCGTTTAAATGTTGATCTGCACGTGCAGCCACCACCAGTGGAATGTCCTTGCGTTGTTTCGGTAAGCGTGAAAGGAAATCGAACTTCGGCGCCGATCTCTCTTCCATCTTTTATTGCTACCGAAATAGTGAAAAGTATTGGGCATCCGTCGGCAAAAGTGACAGCCATAAAACTCGGTAATCCCGCCAGTGTGAGTGGGCAATGGGGTGGCCCCACAACACGGCCAGTTGGAATCACCGTTACCAATTCCAGCGATACTCCGATTCAGAATGTTGATCTAAAAATCGAACGCGAAGTTCCTTTGCATGGAAAGTCATCGAATACCGAGTCGTTCCTTGTCGATATTCCACCGGGAAGCAGTAAACAAATCGTCACGGAAATATCGTTACCCGTTTTTGCTGCGGGTTCGCTGGTCGTACGCGCTTCGGTTGCCGCTGAGGGATCAGAAAGTTTCAGTGAAACTTCGTCGTCATCAGTTTTTGTTGCACCGTGGTATCTGCTGTTTGCCATAGCGATCGCCTTACAACTTTGGGTGTTAACGGTCGTTCGACGTAACGAAGTGTTGCGTCGAAATCGAAAGAAATTAAACAAACTTGAGGAGTCACCATGCGAAGAATCGTCTTTGGTATAAAACTCGTACTTGTATCGTTATCGTTGATGGCGCTTGTCGTCGTTGCTAATCCATCCGTGAGTGGTGCCGCATCAACGGCCTCGCTGGATAAAAACACGGGGATCAACTTCAACGACAAAGTGACTATCCGTATTCAAAACACTTGGGTTGCGAGCGACCCGGGCAATCTTTTGGGCGTCAGTGTGTGTGGAAATGTTAAAGCTGACGGCTCGCCGATCACTGACAGTTTTGAATCTGATGCCTATAGCGGAAACTGCGTCGGCGGCAAAGAGAAAGTCGGATCGGTACTTCCTCAGGGAACAAAAGATTGCACGAATGCGTCAGGTTTCTTCCGGTGTGGCATAAACGGTGTGAGTGACGGAGAAACTGGTATCGCCATCGGTGCCGCCGCCGCTGGAGGAACGGTTGCCGCTAAAACCTATGAGATTTTCGTCAATATTCCCATCGAAAACATTGGCACTGAAAAAGCGAAGTGTGTTCCAACCACGGAGTCGATGAAGTCTCCGTGTTATATCGCCGTAAGTCCTGCAAATGGAACGGGACAAATCACTAATGCGGGCGAAGGGTATCCATTGCGTTTGCCGTTTGTCATGGCCGGATCGGTAACCACTCCCGGTGGAGTCATCATTTCGTCTGCGCAAAGTACCCCTACCACCGTGAAGCCGGCGACGAGTGCGCAGCAAACGCAAGCAACGACCGCAGCGATTACAGCTGCGCCAGTACAAGCGGCAGCAAAAATTTTGTCTTGCAGTGAAATTCCAAATTCGCCGAAACGTATTACTTCGCAAAATACGTCCGGCAAACAAATCGTTCTTTCAAAATCCAAATGTATTGCCGATAACGAAACCATCACTGTGTCGGCACCGGCGGGTGCCTTTAAGGGGGGAGAGACCCTCTTCATTTCCCAATGTTCGATGGATCCGGATATTCCCCGTGACGGAACGGGTTGCTATATCCCATCGGCACAAATCATTGAAACAAGGGCCGATGGTTCGGTTCCCGAAACCAAGATCCGTATCAAAGCAGGCGTCATCGGATCAAACCCGTTAAGTAGTTGTCCGCCCGCCGCGTCGACTGTGGCCAAAGGTTTTTATAACTGTGCCATCGGCGTGACCACTGATTCGGTTGGGCAAAAGGATTTGCTCTATGCCGAGATCACCATGGTCGGTCAAACGCTGACCGACCCCAATGCATTGCCAGTTACTGGCGCCAGCGACACCAATTTCCTCATTTTGGGACTTGCTGTTTTGTTAGTGGACTTCGGAATCCTCTTATGGAGCGCGGCGCGCAGCCGAGAATTCTTCGTCTTCTAACAACAACGTGAATCGAAAACGGATTAGTAGACGATGACGCCGCGGATGTTCTTTCCGTCGCGCATGTCTTGGTATCCCTGATTGATTTCATCGAGCGAATACGTGCGAGTCACTAACTCATCGAGTTTCAATTGACCGCTGCGGTACAAGCCCAGAAGTTTGGGAATATCAAAGCGAGGATTAGCGCTACCGAAAATGGTGCCGATTAACGACTTTTGTTGCATGGCAAACATGAACAAATTGAGTTGCACATCATTTTCATTCATGTTGGCAACTGCGGTGAATACAAGCTTTCCACCTTTGCCCACCATGCCCATATAGGTTTCGACGTCGGAGCCTTTACCTTCACCAACGGTGACAATGACTTTCTCAGCGTTACGTCCCCAAGTGAGTTCACCTAAGAGTGCTTGGCATTCTTCAACGGTGGCAGCGGCGTGAGTGGCGCCCAGTTTCTGTGCTTGTTCGCGCTTGAATTCAACCGGATCGAGCGCAATGACATAACGGGCGCCAGCCATATGTGCACCTTGCACTGCGTTCATGCCAACACCACCGGTGCCGATGACAACAACAGTGTCACCGGGTTCAACATCAGCGGCATAAGTGGCCGAGCCCCAACCAGTGGTGACACCACAAGCCACGAGACAGGCCTTATCTAACGGAAGATCCGGTTCGATCTTTACTAATGAATTGATGTTCACCACTGAATGCTCGGCGAATGTGCCTAAGCAACACATGGTGGCGATATCTGATCCATCAAGAAGATGATGACGACTGGTTCCATCCGCCTGTCGTCCTGAAAGTAAGTAGGCACCCGAGTCACAAAGGTTTTGCTGACCTTTTGCGCATGAAGGACAGCGACCGCATGAGGGAACAAATGACGTCACAACATGATCGCCAACGGCGAGTTCAGTGACACCCGGTCCAACCTTTTCAACAATGCCGCCACCTTCATGACCAAGAATGATGGGGTACTGCTGCCAACCAAGCATTTCGACAATGGCCGGATCCATCGCCATATCGCCGGTGACCATATGTTCATCGGAGTGGCACATGCCGCTCGCTACGAAACGAACAAGAACTTCGTTTTCTTTCGGATCGTCGAGTTCGATTTCTTCGATCTTGTATTCGGTATGCGGGGCGTAAAGAACAGCGGCTCGGGTGCGCATTGAGACTCCTAGGTCGTAGGACGGATGACGAGATCAATTTAGGCCGAAATGAGAGGGTCATTCGCCTTGTACTGTCTCATGATACGTTAGGAAGGCATAGGACAGAATTATGTAGTACAACACCTTGGAGAGATTGACGGCGCATGCCGCTCAATCATCACAATCGGAACGGTTAAACACTGTTCTTATAAAAGGAGAGAACGATGCCGACACCTCTGACGAAGAAACTCGGAATTGAATTCCCGATATTTGCGTTTTCCCATTGCCGCGATGTTGTTGCCGCCGTAACCAACGCCGGAGGTTTTGGTGTACTCGGTGCGTTGGCCTACGGACCGGAACAACTTGAAATCGAATTGGCGTGGATTGATGAACACGTCGGCGGAAAGCCTTATGGCGTCGACTTCGCTATGCCGGTGAATTACATCGGCAAAGGTGGCGGCGACGAAGCATCATTCGATTCGTTGGACGCAATGATTCCCGATCAACATCGAAAGTTTGTCGATGATCTTTTAGATCGTTATGACGTGCCGCAACTTCCACCTGAATTAGAAGGCGGTCCCGTGGCCGCCGCTGGACTCGGCGTTGATGAAATGGGTCCCTCGCAAGTGGAAGTTTGTTTACAACATCCCAATGTGAAAATGATTGTGAACGCGCTCGGCCCACCCCCGGCCTATGTCATTGAACGCGCCCATGAAGCGGGTCTGTTAGTTGGCGGTTTAGCTGGATCCAAAGTGCATGCCGAACGTCAAGTAGCGATCGGTGTTGATGTGATCGTTGCTCAAGGAACTGAAGCGGGCGGACATTGCGGTGAAATCTCAACCATGGTGTTGGTGCCGGAAGTAGTTGACGCTGTTGGTCCCGATGTTCCGGTGTTAGCCGCTGGTGGAATTGCGACTGGACGGCAAATGGCTGCGGCCATGGCATTGGGCGCGCAAGGTGTTTGGACGGGTTCGATGTGGTTGACCGTGGCCGAAGCCGACACATCACCAGTGGCGCTCGAAAATCTTTTGGCGGCTACATCACGCGACACGGTTCGTTCAAAGGCAATGACGGGCAAACCAGCGCGTCAATTACGCACTGCCTGGACCGAAGCATGGGAGAGCGAAGACTCGCCAGGAACATTGCCAATGCCGTTACAAGGGATCCTGCATCAAGAGGCGGGCCGTCGCACGCAGCGCGCTGGAACAAAGGAACTTATTGGCTATCCAGTGGGGCAAATTGTCGGCCGGTTAAACAAAGTGCGGCCAACAAAAGATGTCATGCGCGAAATGGTGGAGGAGTGGATTGAAACGACGCAATCCATGAGTGCCATGTTCGACCAATTTGGAAATGACTAAGGACCCTAATAGCGCACTGAAACATCGTGATTGAATATCCCAAAGGCAAATAAAGGAACCGTCATGTCCTCACAAACTTCGTATCCAAATCCGCCGGCCCTGCACGACCCTGCCACCTATGAAAAGGGCGTTCCTTATGAGTATTACCGCTGGCTGCGTGATAACGATCCGGTGGCCTGTCTTCCGCATCCCACCTATGCAGGGGAAAAACTTTGGGTAATCACTCGTTATGCCGATGTGCAGCGAGTGTCGCGCGATGCCGCAACTTTTCGTAATTCGCCGGATCCGTTCGTTGACGATGGTGTGAACAATCCTTCAACGGCCGGAACCGATCAATTAATGATCTCGCTGGATGCGCCCGATCACATCAAGTTACGCAAACTCATCAATAAAGGTTTCACTCCACGACGCGTTGCCATGTTGAGTGATCGGTTGCGCGAACGCACCGACGAAATCATTGACGGTTTGGCCGATCGTCAATCGGCTGATCTCGTGCATGATCTTGCGCTGTGGCTTCCGTTGCATGTCATTGCCGACATGGTGGGCGTTCCCGAATCCGATCGCGTCATGGTGTTCGAATGGGTGGAAAAAACATTTGGCTTTGATCCCACTACATCGCCCGAAGAACGTGCGCAGGCTGCCACCGAAATGTTCATGTATGCCGATGCCATGTGTGTCGAGCGGGAGAAAAATCCCAAAGACGATTTAATGAGCGTGCTTTTGGCCGCTGAAGTCGATGGCGAAAAACTCACGGCATTTCAAATCGAACTTTTCTTTATGTTGTTACAGAATGCCGGATCAGAAACCACTCGTAATCTCATCACCACGGGCACATTGGCGTTAATGCAACATCCTGATCAATACGAACTCATTCGTAATGATGTTGATCTTCTTCCCGCGGCCATTGAAGAACTGTTGCGATTCTCAACGCCCGTTATTCATTTCACTCGCACTGCGGCCGTTGATACCGAAATTGATGGCCACAAAATTGCCGCGGGTGAGCGTGTCTTAATGGTGTACGCATCGGCTAATCGTGATGAACGTGCCTTTGCTAATCCTGATTCACTCGATATTCAGCGCGATCCCAACGACCATGTTGCCTTTGGTGCTGGTGGTCCTCATTTTTGTTTGGGTGCCAACTTGGCGCGCCTCGAAGGCCGCATCATGTTCGAGCAAATCCTCACTCGTTTCAATGGATTGCGTTGGGTCGGCGACTGGAATGACAACGAACGAGTCTTTTCCAATCTCATCGATGGCTACGCCCACTTACCGATTGAATGGGACTCGATTAGTCCGGCCTCATAATCGACAGCCCCGCTTCTAAAGCGAGAGCTCGGAGTCTCTAGCGAGACTTCGTCGTTATCGACGGCGACGCTTCGACCACGCAACGGTGCTAACCGAAACGATGCTCACGAGGGCAATGACGATCGCCAATACGAGAAGATGGTCCAGCCCAGTGAAGGCGTGGAAGACGCGCTCAAGCGCGGTTTCGTCATGGACATTATGAGCAAGGATCAAAGCCATGACGTCACTCTAGTGGAATGGATTTCGAGCTCGAGTTTTCACCTGTCCGCTCTCTATCGGGCAGGATAGGGTTGCTATTCGGTGGTTTTAGGGGGAAAAGTGAACGAAGCGGCAATCGCTCAATTTCAAATGACGGGTCAAGATGTGCCTTGGCTCTTACAACGTCTTGCCGAGCGGCGCGGCGATCATCCGGTTTTGATTTGGGAACCGCGCGCCGGCGAAACCAAAACATGGACCTACAGCCAATTTTGGGATGAAGTTCGAAAGTTGGCGGCCGGTCTGCAAAAGCGGGGAGTGAAAAAGGGCGACCGCGTCATCATTCACTCCGACAACAGTCCCGAAATGGTTATCAGTTGGTATGCCTGTGCCACCGTGGGTGCTGCCGGTGTCACGACGAATACGCGCTCCGTACAAGCGGAGTTGGCGTACTTCATTGAACACACCAAAGCCGTTGCCGCCATTACGCAACCACAGTTCGCGCAACTCGTTGCCGAAAGCGGCCCGCAATTGGCATGGGTGGCAGTTACTGAAGACAACTCTGGTGAAGCGGCCGAGGGTTTTGCGCATGGCGATTGGCTTTCGTTCGCTGATCTCTTCGCCACCGTTGAAGAGTTCCAGCCGCGACCGGCCGAACCGATGTTGCCGGTCGGCATTATGTTCACATCGGGAACCACCTCTCGCCCGAAAGCGGTTGTGCATACACATGCCAACACATTGTGGGGAACACGCATTGGTCCCGACAACATCGG
>CAYOHV010000042.1:0-10157 GCA_964403825.1 uncultured Bifidobacterium sp.
ATACCGCGAGTGATTGCCTGACGAATCCACCATGTGGCATACGTTGAGAACTTGAAACCTTTACGCCAATCGAACTTTTCCACCGCGTGCATAAGACCGAGGTTTCCTTCTTGAATTAAGTCAAGAAGGGGAAGGCCGGACGCTTGATATTTCTTCGCGATCGAAACCACAAGACGAAGGTTTGATTGCACGAACGTGCGCTCGGCATCTTCGCCTAATTTGATAGCGCGCTTTAATTCGCGCTTACGCGCTGGCGTAAGGCCGGATGCGCCGTCAAAATCGGCGCGAGCAGCAACGCCCGCCTCAATTGCTTGGGCCAGTCGAACTTCGTCATCTTTGGTTAACAGCGGGTACTGACCGATATCGGTCAGGTACAGACGGACGAGGTCTTCCTCATCGCGTTCGACACGTTCTTTGGCCACGAATACACCTTCCAGAGGCTGGAGTCACTACTTAGGAGAGATTCAACGATACCGGCGTGGTCAAGCCCCCCAACCAAAGGGGCGGAAATGGGGGCGAATTAACCGGTAAAAGGCTTAAAAATGGCCTATTCCGCAATGAGTTGACCAAATTGTGGTGCCATTGCGGCCAGCGCCCCGCTCAACTTCGGACCGGATTCTCCACGCCAACTCGCAATAATGCGAGCGTCTCGCTCGAGATCAGCCACCGAGATTTCCAGCATTCGGCGCAGCGGCCGAGCCGAGACATCATCAAGCAACAACAAGTGGTCGCGCTGAAAGCCAATCACCACGGCTTCCACCATTGCGGTGAATTCAACAAAATCGCTTTCACTATTTAATTGAGCCGCGTTCTGGTGCCCGACAACTTCAGTAGGTGTTGGCTCTCCCACCGAAACTCCAATTGGCAAAGATTCAAACCAACGTTGCGCGCGCCATCCGGCATGATCTGAAAGTTCGGCAAGTAAGAGTCGAACCGAAGGCGACACATCAGCGGTTACCCATTCACCCAGTTGCGCGTAAATCCATTGTTCAATTCGGCAATACGTAGCCAATCGTTGGTTGGTCCACTGAGCCGTTTTGAATTCCATAAGCAAAGATTACGCGTTCGACTGGCGTCGGTAACGGTTCACAATTGGCAAGCGACGATCTTTACCAAATGCCTTTGCAGTAACTCTTGGACCAGGTGGCGCTTGTCGCCGTTTATATTCCGCTAAGTCGACTAATCCCACAATGCGATGCACAACCTCGGGATTATGACCTTTGGCAATGATTTCCTCGGCGGAAAAATCGCCTTCAACATAAAGAGCAAGAATCGGATCAAGTTCTTCATACGGCGGCAAACTTTGATCGTCACGTTGATCAGGTCGTAATTCCGCCGATGGCGGCTTCGTGAGAACTGACGAAGGAATTATTTCGCGACCGTTTACTTCATTACAGAAATAACAAAGTCGATAGACGAGTAATTTCGAAACGTCTTTAATGACCGCAAAGCCGCCGGCCGAGTCGCCATAAAGCGTTGAATATCCCACCGACGATTCACTTTTGTTTCCGGTGTTCAATAAAAGCCAACCATAAGCATTGGAAAGTCCCATCAACACCACAGCGCGAATACGGCTTTGCAAATTTTCTTCGGCTAAACCGATATTTCGATCACGAAATGATGGTTCCAGCATTTCCATTAACGAACTATGCGCGGGCTCAATGGGAATTGTTCGATGCTCGATTCCTAAGTTTTCCGCTAACACCACGGCATCGGTAATCGAATGATCGCTTGAATAACGCGATGGCAAAAGAACACCGTGAACATGTTCTGCACCAATTGCTTGAGTGGCAATAGCGGCGACAAGCGCAGAATCAATTCCGCCCGAAAGTCCAATGACAACATCGGAAAAACCATTTTTCTGAACGAAATCTCGGGTGCCAGTAACTAAGGCTGACCAGACTTGAGCTGTATCGCTGGGCAAATTTGTAATCGCTGGAGCCGAATCCATTTCGTAAATACCAAGACGTTCAACAAACTGTTCCATGCGAAAGCGCAATTCACCGTTTGCGTCGATAACCATCGAATCGCCATCAAAAACGAGTTCGTCTTGGCCGCCTACTTGATTGACATACACAATCGGCACATTGGCTTCACGGGCACGCGTCGCAATTACGTCAGCGCGTAATTGTGGTTTACCAATATTGAATGGCGACGCGTTGATATTGATAACAACATCGACACCTTGTGCGCCGACTTGCGCAATCGGACCGTTTTCGGTCCAAGCATCTTCACAAATTGTGACCGCGAATGTTTTACCGCCGGCATTGAAAACCGGAATGGGACCAGAACCGGCGACGAAATATCGCTGTTCGTCGAATACCGAATAATTCGGCAGCGCACGCTTGTGATAGATGCCAAGAATTTTTCCTTGTGCGCAAATTGCCGCCGCGTTCCATCGCGTTAATTGACGATTCTCCAAATCGATCTGTTGCCGACTGCTTTCGGCAACGATGTGTTCCGCTGCCGTTGACACCGTCTCGGCAACATCAACAAAGCCGATGATGGCAACCGTGTCTTTCGTCTGCGCCGCAATTCGCTCCAGTGCGTTTTTTTGATCGGCGACAAAACTGGGGCGTAACAACAGGTCTTCGGGTGGGTACCCGCAAAGAGCAAGTTCACCAAATGCGACAACGTCGCAACCGGCGGCTTCGGCGTCGGCCAACATCGAGACGATCTTTTTCTCATTGGCTTCCAGCGCCCCCACAGTGGGATTGATCTGGCCCAAACCGATTCGCATCTCCGCAGACTACGGGCTTCGGCGCCACTTACTAGCCTCAATGAGGTGACGACGCCCAAGCTCCCCTCTGAGTTCGAGGCACTCGCCGAAAGAAGTGCGGCCCCGGGTCCCGTTTCCGTCGCGCTCATGCAACTACTGGAACAGGTGCCTGACCTCCCCAAGGCGTCACCGGCAGTGATCGAAGCGTTGGTTTTAGTAATGGCGGCCAGTCGATCGCTCACTCGGGTTATCGAGGTACGTCCGCATGAATGTCTGTCCGTACTTTCAAATCTCGATAATCGAATCGAAAACACATCAACCAATGTTGAAGAACTTAAAGCCTGGCGCGATCTTGAGTTTCTGCGTATTGCCGCAAGAGATGTCACCAATAGAGACCAACTTGATGATGTCGGAAGAGCACTGGCCCATTTAGGGCGCGATGTTTTGCAATCGGCAGTTTCGTTTACCGATGACACAGAAACTGCAATTTCAGTAATTGGCATGGGCAAGTTAGGCGGTGACGAACTCAACTATTCGTCCGATATCGATGTCATGTTTGTTGGTGAAGGTCCGCGTAACGAACTTGAACGACGTGCTCGATCGATTATGGAAATTGCACGTAGTTGTTTTCGTATCGATGCCAATCTTCGACCTGAAGGTCGCGACGGACCGTTAGTGCGCACCGTTGCGTCGTATGAGTCGTATTGGGAGAAGTGGGCCGAACCTTGGGAATTTCAGGCATTGCTTAAGGCTGTTCCCGTTGCGGGCAATCAGCAACTAGGCGAGCAATGGTTCAACTCAGCGCAAAATCGTCTTTGGTCGCGCCCATTTGATGCTGAAGCGTTGCGTTCGCTGCGCGCCATGAAAGCGCGAGCAGAAGCGGAAGTAGCGCGTAAAGGTCTTGACACTCGTGAACTAAAACGAGGACCGGGCGGGATTCGCGATATCGAATTCACCGTGCAGCTTCTTCAACTCGTTCACGGCAATCTCGATACTGATTTGCGTAGTCCAACGACGTTGACGATGTTGCAGGAAATGTCCGATGCCGGTTACATCGACGAATCAGACGCCGAAAAAATGGCATCGTCATATCGCTTCTTGCGCACTGTCGAGCATCGACTGCAATTAGTAGATGAACAACAAGTTCATACCGTTCCTACCGATCAATTCGCGCTCGACCGCTTGGCGCGTTCACTGGGCCTACGAGATACTCCCGATGGAAGTGCGAGTGAACAACTCGAACGCCAATTGCGGCATGTGCAAACAACAGTGCGGGGAATTCATGAACGTGTTTATTTCCGCCCACTGTTAGAGGCTTTTGCTCGGCCGGTCCCCGATGGATTGAGTTCCGAAGCCGTTTCAGCTCGCTTGGCTGCGTTCGGTTTCGTCGATGCCAAACGCACCCAAGCCGCTATGGGGGAATTAACACGCGGGCTCAATCGATCAAGTCGTCTCATGCAACAACTACTTCCGTTGTTGTTGGATTGGCTTTCACAATCACCCGATCCCGATTTGGGATTACTGCAGGTGCGGAATTTGCTCACCGGACCGCGGGCATCACGACAAATTTCGGAAACGTTTCGCGATTCGCCCGCCGCCGCACAATCGCTTTGCACATTGGCCGGAACTAGTCGTCTCTTAGGCGAAATTTTGGCTGCCAATCCTGATTTGGTTGATCGCTTAAGTGACCCCGATCGTCTGCTTACAAAAGAACGCAACAGTTTGGTGACAACCGCCTGTAAAGCCGTTGACTTACGCCAAGAAAAAGATGATCAACAAGCAGCATTGCGACGTTGGCAACAGCGAAATCTTTTAGGTGTCGGCGCGCGCGATATTTTCGGTCACGCCGATGTCGCACAAGTGGCAACTGATCTCACGTCACTCGCGGAAGCGTCTTTAGAAACTGCTCTTTATATGGTCGAGCCGAAAATTCCTTTCGCCATTATCGGAATGGGGCGCTTCGGCGCTGCTGATTTGGCCTATGCCAGTGACCTCGATGTCATCTTTGTGCATGAAGGAAAAGTTTCAGATATCGACGAAGCACGGCGTATTGCCAGTTCGCTGCTCAAGATCATGAACGGAACGACGCCCTCCAATCGTCTTTATGCAATGGACTGCGATTTACGACCTGAAGGAAAAAGCGGTGCTCTTTCCCGCACCGTTGATTCGTATCTCGCCTATTGGCGTGATCATGCTGAAACATGGGAACGCCAAGCAATGTCACGAGCGCGTGTCGTCGCCGGATCATTTGAATTAGGCGAGCAATTACTGGATGAGATCGAACCTTATGTCTGGGGTCCCGGACTTTCCGCCGAAGGAATTCGCGATATTCGTCGCATGAAAGCGCGTATCGAAGCAGAGCGCATTCCGATTGGGGAAGATCCTGATTTCCATTTGAAACTTGGCCGCGGATCGCTTTCCGATATTGAGTTCACGGCGCAAATGTTGCAATTGCAATTTGATGTGCGCGCTACGGGAACATTGGCAGCGTTGCATGCGCTAGCCAAACAAGATGTCTTGGCTCATGAAGACGCGGAAATATTGATTGAGGCCTATTCATTTTGCGAACAAGTGCGGAATCGCTGGTTCTTGGTGAACTCCGCACCCGGTGACTCACTTCCCACGCAACCGGAATCACTTTTATGGCTGGCCCGAGCGATGGAAACCGAGCCCGGATCACTGCGCCAGCATTATCGACGGGTCACACGCCGGGCCCGCTCGGTGGTGGAACGAGTGTTTTACGGTTTGCCGAGCACGTCTCGGGGCTAGAGGCATACAAAACGACAAGCGAGCAGCCCAAGCGGCAGAATAGACATCGTTCATAAGGGGGAACATGAACGCCATTGACTTGCGCTCACAACTTGATCATCCCGTCATTGATGCCGACGGACACATCATTGAATTTCTACCGTTGCTCTATGACTACATGGTCGCAGATGCTGGAACGGCCGTTGCTGATCGTTTTATGGCCATGACAAATTCCAATGAAATTCGTCGCAGTCTCGATGTGGCTTCGCGACGCACAGCCGGTTTGGCGCGCACAGGTTGGTGGGGAGTGCCCGCAAAAAACACATTGGATCGCGCCACCGCAATGTTGCCGCGTTTGCTTTACGACCGTTGCGATGAAATCGGAATCGACGTTGCCGTGTTGTATCCGACGGTTGGACTCATGGTTATGGCAACCGACGATTCAGAAGTTCGTCGCGCCTTAGCCAGAGCCTGCAATCGCTACTACGCGGAAATGTACGCGCCCTATAACGATCGCCTCTTACCCGTTGGCGTTATCCCAACGTACGATCCGCAAGAAGCAATTGATGAACTCAATTACGCCACCCATGAATTGGGTCTGAAGGGTTTTCTATTTGGCGGATTAGTGCTTCGTTATGCACCCGGCAACGAAGGAAATCGCGCCGCGCGTTGGGTTGATGGCTTAGGACTTGATAGCGCGTATGACTACGACCCGCTTTGGCAACGCTGCGTGGAATTAGGCGTCTCCCCCACATTTCATTCCACTGGTATCGGATTTGGCAGTCGCATGTCGCCGACGAATTACGTCGCCAACCATATTGGCAACTTTGCCGCCGGCACCGAAGCGGTCTTACGTTCACTTTTCTTTGGCGGAACCATGCGAAAGTTTCCTGAACTTTCCTTTGCGTTTTTAGAAGGCGGAGTGGCTTGGGGCTGCAATCTTTTGTCCGACATCGTCGGTCATTTTGAGAAGCGCAATATCAATTCGCTTTCTCATTACGATCCGAAGGCTCTTAATCGACAGGAATTGGAAACGCTTTTCGCCAAGTTTGGTGACGAACCATTCATTAGTCGCCAAGCGCGCATAGACGAAACATTGCATTTTCTTTCCGACCCCAACGAAGACAAAGATGCGCTCGACGAATGGGCGCAAAGTGGGATTACGAGTGTCGACGACATCATCTCGGTCTTCACTTCTCAATGCTTTTTCGGTTGCGAGGCCGATGATCCAATGAATGCGTTGGCCTTTAACGAAGCGATTAATCCGGATGGAAGCCGCCTGCGAGCCATGTTCGCCAGCGATATTGGACATTGGGATGTTCCCGACTTCAAAGGTGTTTTGCCCGAAGCGTTCGAACTTTTAGAAGACGGTCTGGTCACCCAAGATCAATTTAAAGACTTCATGTTTGGCAACGTGACGCGTTTATTTACGTCCACAAATCCAAATTTCTTCGCCGACACAATCGCCGCCAAAGACGTAGAGAAACTTCTCGCTAACGATTAAAAACTGTTCCAACTAATTGATGAACGCGATGCTTCTCGCGCGCCCGGTTTGAAATCAGTACCGATGGTGTAGGCGATCGGAAAGAGTCCCGCCTGGGTGTAATCAGCAGGAATCTGCAATAACTTCGCCATTTGTGCTTCGCGTTCTAAATGAACAGTCGTCCAACAACTTCCTAAACCGCGTGCACGAAGCGCCAGCATGAAACTCCAAACTGCCGGCAATATCGAACCCCAGAGAGTGGATTGTTGAAACATTGATTCGATTTGTGGGCGCCCTTGAATAGTGGGAACCAACAACATCGGAACTTCATGCAAATGCTCGTTCAAATAGCGAACCGACGACATCATTTCGTCGGCCCGTTCTACTTTGGGTAACGACGGTGCGCCGACGGCTGCCGCGGCCAAATCTTTCGATCCCTCGCGCCAAATATCGGCCATTGCAGCACGCAGTTTGGGATCGTCAACCACTATCCATTTCCAAAGTTGTCGATTCGATCCACTCGGAGCTTGAAACGCTATTTGGAGACACTCCTCAACAACTTGACGTTCGACTGGTCGTTGTAAATCCAATCGCTTGCGAACGGCACGAGTTGTCGTGAGGAGTTGATCAGAAGTGAGAGTTAGCACTCCACTCTTTTAGTCCGAGATCTACTCGCAAGCGACTCCGTCTTTGTCACCATCTAATTGCAAGCGATATCCAGGCTGACCTTCGTAAATTGGCGCTGCACCCGCGGCGCGAGCCGCCGTGCAATTGGCGTAATACACCTCACCTGGTGCCGGTGAAGGTGCTGGCGTCGGTGCGGGCGTTGCTTGTGGCGATGTCGTAATTCCATCTTGCGGCCACGTCGAACCAAACACACATGTATCCAACATTTGTCCCAGTGCATCGCGTTCGCCAGTTGTTACCGAAAGTCGATACTTCACTTTGATCGCAATCCAAGTATCGGCGTACGTACACCACGACTGTCGTAACGCCGGTCGCCATTCATTCGGCGCTTTCGATCCTTTTGAGCGATTTGATGAAGCCGACGTTGCAATCAAGTTTTCCTGATCATTAGCGAACTGACGACGCTGCGGTGTTTCCCAAAATGAACCGCCAGAACGAAACGCGTTTTCTAAAGGAACCATATGGTCAATATCAAAATCACTGGGATTATTTGTTTGTACCCCGTCATAGGGTGAAACCCAAAGACCCGTTACAACCCGACAACCACCCGAACGATTTACGGTGGCATTCACTTTCGACCAACGAATAAGCGCATCTTGGCGCGCATCGCAGCCGTTGCCATCGGTATCAGCCCAATGAGGCCAATCTGCTCGATCGTAAGTGCCGCGAATATCGGGCCGGTCATTCACGGTTAGAACCGCTAAACGATCACGAGAACTTTGGGAAAGCGGCGCCGTTGTTGTTGTCGGCACGACTGTTGTTGTCGTCGATGAAGTTGACGTCGTCGTTGAAGATGATGATGTTGATCGCGATGATTGAGAACTGGCCGATCGCGATTGATTGTCAGTTGTTGTCGAACAACCAATCGCCAAAAGCGCCACGAACAAAATCGCGCCGAAATACCGACGTTTCATCACCGACAGAAACTAGTTGAGGAAACGAAAAGCGGGCCGGCGCATGCCGACCCGCTTTTATTTGTCTTTGACATTGTCAAAAACAGTTACGTCAATGATTTAGATGTCGTAGTACAGCGAGAATTCGTACGGATGTGGGCGCAAACGAATCGCATCCACTTCGTTCTTCCGCTTGTACTCAATCCACGTCTCGATGAGGTCGTCGGTGAAGACACCGCCAGCCTTCAAAAAGTCGTTGTCCTGCTCCAAAGCGTCAAGCGCTTGTTCGAGGCTGGCCGGAACCTGAGGAACCAATGCCAACTCTTCCGGCGGAAGGTCGTAGAGGTCTTTATCAACCGGCGCCGGCGGCTCAATGCGATTGGCAATTCCGTCCAAACCAGCAAGCATCATCGCTGAGAATGCAAGGAACGGGTTCGACGTTGAGTCGGGACAACGGAATTCAATGCGCTTTGCCTTCGGGCTTTGTGAAGCCAACGGGATACGGCAAGAAGCGGAACGGTTACGTTGGCTGTACACCAAGTTCACCGGTGCTTCATAGCCAGGTACTAAACGCTTGAACGAGTTTGTGGTGGGGTTCGTGAACGCGATCACCGCATGTGCGTGATGCAACAAACCACCGATGTACCAACGAGCAACATCGGAAAGACCGCCGTAACCGCTTTCGTCATAGAACAACGGTTCGCCGCCCTTCCATAACGACTGGTGGGTGTGCATACCCGAACCATTGTCTTGGAAAATTGGCTTCGGCATGAAGGTAAGCGACTTACCGGCTTGCCAAGCAACGTTCTTCAAGATGTATTTGAAGGTCATAAGTTGATCGGCCATCTTCAACAACGTGTTGAACTTGATGCCGATTTCACCTTGACCACCAGAAGCAACTTCGTGGTGATGCAATTCGGTTTCGATGCCAACGTCATGCAACGCAAGCGACATATCGGAACGAAGATCTTGATAGTGATCCATCGGCGGAACCGGGAAATAACCCTGCTTGGTGCGGGGCTTATAAGAAAGGTTCGGGCCTTCATCAGTGCCGGTATTCCATTCACCTTCAACTGAATCAACCATGTAGAACGAACCGTTCGGTTGTGTATCGAAGCGAACGTCATCGAATACAAAGAATTCAGCTTCCGGTCCGAAGAACGCGGTGTCGGCAATGCCGGTTGTCTTTAAATACGCTTCGGCTTTTTGTGCCACATAACGCGGATCACGTGAATAACTCTCGTGTGTAATCGGATCAGCAACGAAACAGTGAATGACCGCTGTCTTGTGCTTCATAAACGGATCCATGTACACGGTGTTGGGATCGGTGATGAGCACCATGTCGGACTCTTGGATCTCTTGGAAACCGCGGACCGACGAACCATCGAATCCGTGTCCTTCGGTGAAGTGGTCTTCGCTTAAGACGCTGGCCGGGATCGTGACATGCTGCATGATGCCGGGCAGGTCGGAGAAACGAAGATCGACGAATTGACAGCCTTCGTCTTTGACCAGTTTCAGTACTTCTTCGGGGGTGCGTTCCTGCACGGTTCCTCCAAGGGTTGGCGGCCGGATGCCCGGTCGAGTCGTTTGGACCCTAGTACCGGCCACGGGGGTAGCCGAAAGGGAC
>CAYOHV010000043.1:0-9941 GCA_964403825.1 uncultured Bifidobacterium sp.
TCATGCCCTTACGCTACGTAGGTCAGGACGCGACTTCCACCTTCTGCCGTAAGCGGGTTTTTGAATTTTCGATTTCCTGCGCCAACAAGCGCTCGACAATGCCACCGGCGAAGGAACCGCTGTAATGCAAACGCATTTCAACCCGCACGGTGGTTGGGTTTGGTTCGCTGAGGGCCACATCAAGAACCCATGCGGAATGGGAACGGCCGTCGAGTTCTTCGCGCTCGAAGCGAATATGAGTGTCGGTATCAACCACTTTTTTCATGCGCAATTGTTTTGAGCGCGCTAAGGGGCCCACTTTGGCCCGTAATTCGACTTGCCAACAATCATCGCCATCAGAAATGGCTTTCGGAACGATCGAAAGCCATTCGGGATAATGAGCAAGGTCGGCGAGAAATGCATGCACAATTTTTTGCGAGGCAGCGAGATCGACGTCGGCAGTGATATCCACTCCCTTAGTCTGCCCGATTTTCAACACCTAACAGCAACGCCGCGTGATGAGAAACCGGATTTTCTTGTAATTCCGCGCGGCTTCCGATCTGAGCGATGGTGTGATTTTCAAAGATTGCGATGCGATGCGCCAACGCAAAAGCATCGGTGCGATCGTGCGTGACCATGACGATGCTTAGCGATTGCTCTTGTAATTCATTTGCTAATTCATCGATTAAACGGTCGCGTAAAACCCGATCAAGGGAACCCATCGGTTCATCAAGTAACAGCACGCGCGGTTGGCGGGCCAACGAACGGGCTAAGGCGACACGCTGTTGTTCGCCTCCGGACAGTTCACTTATTTTGCGATCGGCCAATGGAGCAATAGCGAAGCGTTCCAGCAATGCCTCGGCGCGTAATCGTCGCTCTTTCGCCGGAACTTTCATCATCTTTAAGCCGAATTCAACATTTTGGCGAACATTCAAATGGGGAAAGAGTGCGTAGTTCTGCAACATCATTCCTATCGGGCGTAAATGAGTGGCCATGGAAGTGATGTCATTGTCATCAACAAATACATTCCCCGATTGAGGTTCAATTAATCCGGCAATAGCGCGCAGCAACGTTGTTTTTCCCTCACCAGACGATCCGAGAATGGCCACAATTTCTCCACTGGCCACTGCTAACGAAACATCGTTAACGATGATTTGGTCATTCAACGACACCGAAAGATTCTCTACTCGCAACGTCATAAGAATCTCGAATCGGTGGACTTCGCATTGCGAGCAATGATGGCGACCGCGATGGTGAGGAACACCATGAGAATTACCGAAAGTGCCATCGCCTGCCCAAATGATGATTCACCCGGACGACCGAGCGTGCGGTAAATGGCAATCGGCAAGGTTGGCCGATCAGGACGAGCCAAAAAGGCCGTGGCGCCAAATTCACCCAGTGAAACTGCAAAGGCGAATGCAGCTGCCACCGTCAGCGGCTGCCGCAAAAGCGGTAAATCGATATAACAAAGTTTTCGCCACCATGAAGCACCTAAAACTTTGGCTGCATCATCAATAGCCATGTCTCGGCTTTTCATACTCGGCAGAACAATACGAATAACTAACGGCATCGCAATGACGCTATGAGCGATGGGCACAATCCAAAACGATTGTCGTAAGTCGAATGACGAAGTGGAAAACACCAGGATGTAACCGAAACCAACCGTCACCGCCGAAGTACCAAGTGGTAACGACACAACCACATCGGCCAAGCCCTGCCAGAAACTATGTTTCGCTCGCGCCAGCGTGCTTGCGGCCAGCGAACCAATGACAACTGCTATCAGCACCGTCACGAGCCCATAGAGAAATGAATTGATTATGGCGTCAGTGGGTGAAACGAACGCAGTGGATCCTTTTCGTTGCGAAAAAATATCGACATACCACTGCCACCCCCAACCATTGGGAGTGGAAAATGATTTCCCTACAACTACGAAAAGCGGAGCGAAAATTACCGCACCCATAATGGCAATATTGGCGAAGACGAAAACCCGCTCGCCTTTTGTTTTCACCGACCGCGCCGAACTGAGGCTGGTCGTTCGCTGTTCAATACGGCGATTGAAATAGCCACTCAGTACGAAGACGGCGGCAATCACCACTAGTTGCACAATGACCAGCGTGGCGGCAGTGTCAAGGCGCAGGAACTTCGCCGTCTGTTCGTAAATCTCAACTTCAATTGTGCGTTGATTAATGGATCCCAAAATAAGCACGATGCCAAATGAGGTAAACGAAAAAAGAAATACCAATGAAGCCGCCGCCAATATGGCAGGACGAAGAAGTGGGTAATACACCGATTTCGCCGACTGAAAGCCCGACGCACCCAACGTTTTCGCCGAATCGATTAACGATTGATCAAGTGACGACCAGGCCGCGCTAACGGTTTGGGTCACGATGGCGTAATTGAAAAAGACATGCGCCAACACAATTGCAGTAAGGGTGCCCGAAAGTTGAACCGGCGAAAGACCATCACGACCGATTAAGACCAACATCGCTACACCCATTACAACGGTTGGCATAACAAATGGGATCACAATTGCCGCGCGCAAGAAACTTTTTCCGCGGAAAGAAAAGTTAGCGAATGTGGCGGCACCAGCCACGCCCAGAACAACGCAAGCCACCGTGGATAGAACCGACTCAACAAATGTGAATTGCATAACTCGGCGTAAAACCGGATCAGTAAAAACGTTGGCAAACGATTCACCGACATTCGACTGCGAAAAACCTCGCACCAAAATGGCGATGACCGGCCAGAGGAAAAACACCGACAGAAAGACCACAGCCGGTGCCGCCGCCAACGCGGAAACTACCAATCGGCGGCGATTCGCTTTCATCATCGAAACACTGACGCCCACTGCTGCAACCAGCGCTCACGGTTTTGTTCCACTTGGCGATAGTCGATTTGTAGAGGATCAGAAATTTTGGCGGTGAACTTTTCAAAAATGGGTGGCAGCGGCGTGCCTTTCACCACGGGATAGACATACATCTGATTCGGAACATCTTTTTGGAATTCCGGTCGCAACATATATTCGATGAACGCTGCGGCCGCTTCAGGATGTTTGGCACCGCGCAAAATGCCGGCGTATTCGATTTGTCGGTAACAAGACGCAGCAACCACGCCCGTCGGCGCCGCATCGACGGCCAAATTGATATCGGTAACTTCGGCCGGTGGACTCGAGGCATAGCTCACCACAATCGGATATGAACCTTGACCGGACCCGCCAGAAAATTCCCCGTAATAAGCAGTCTCCCAATCAGGGCTTATTTTCACGCCATTACTTTTGAGGTCTTTCCAATACTCAAGCCACGCGGCATTACTTGAAGTGTCATCACCACCACCAAAAGTGGCGATCGTGGCCAAAAGAAACGCCAGTCCCGGAGTGGATGAGGTTGGATCTTGCACCACAACCGAATTAGCGAACTTGGTAGACAGAAGATCCTGCAGCGAAGTTGGCGGCGCGGAGATTTTTCGCCGATCAACGTTTAAACACACATCACCATGATCGATTGGTGTGACCATATTTTTGGTGTCTGTGCGAAATTGAGAATCGACTTTGCTTAATCCTGCAGCGGTATACGGAACGAAAAGATCGGCGGCAAACGCTCGACTTAACAGATTGTCGTCAATGCCAAAAAGCACATCGCCGTTTGGCGAACCGGCAGTGAGGATTGATGAATTCACCATCGTCACCGCATCGCCGGAAGGTACGAGTTCGAGCTTGATATTGGTGGCGTTTTCAAATTCCGCCTTCACCGAATCCGACATCGCAAAAGAATCGTGTGTAACAACACGCAGAGTGACCGGCTCTTCAAAACGGGGCAATTGACCATTCACTACTACTGGCGCCACGGCATTCGACGACGAACTTGATCCATTGGATGAACAGGCCGAGATAAAGAGCGTCAAGGCCACTAAGCCGACGACCAGTAGTCGCGTACGTTTCAACTGATTTGCCCGAAACTTCATTTACTTTTCCCTTAATTGTCGAATAACCAATAATGATCCTGATTGCAAGGAAACTTCGGCCCTCTCGCCATTCAGGTAATTGCTGACGCCGCGCGAAGAACTAGATGAAAGCGATTCGCCGTTTAACTCGTAATGCAAACCTTGGGTGCGAACACCAACCGCCTCACCATGAACGGCCAGCAGTGTCACGAGTTCACCTTTCTGACCGAAAAATGCATACGAACTGCCGCCGTGCACCACACTCACCAGCGACTCATCAAGAACGGCGTGAATTTCGAGATGTTTCAAATTCGGAGAGGACAGCACCGCCACGTTTACTAATGAATGATCAACCCGACCGCCGTGACCACCAATAACCACCACACTGGCGACGGCGCGTTCATCGGCTAGTTGTAACGCCAATTCAAAATCGGTGGCGTCTTTGTCCGGATCAAATCGCCGAATATCAACACCACGTTGTTCGAGTTGGGTAAGAAGTTCCGTCGCAATGGAATCCATATCGCCGATAACAAGATCAATCGTCAATCCCGCGTCGTCAGCGAATTGCGCGCCCGAATCTGCAGCAATAACAACATCAAATTCGTGATCGATCGCGCCGCTGAATGTCGGCGCCACTCCGCCTAACACGACCGCCATTGAAGGCTTTGCTAATTCGATTCCAAAAAATTCGCTGGTCATGGTCCCTGCGAAACACGAGGTAGTTACCTCAACCGAAACTTCCCTTCGCCGGCATTACCCGGATCAGGTTCGACGGTCGGAGGAGATCGGCTCCTCCCTCTCAGCCCGCTACCGGGCTCCCGTGTTTCCGCTCACACAGTACCGCCTATTGCCATGAAAACGACGATTAGCGCGAGACTGCCAGCAAGCAAAGGAGAAGCCATGGAACTTCTACGCACACCCGATGAACAATTTGCGAATCTTCCCGATTACTCATTCGCACCTCATTACGCCAATGTTGTCGATCCCGATACCGGCGCGGAGTCCATTCGTATGCATTACATCGACGAAGGCGAGGGCCCCGTCGTGTTGTTGTTACATGGTGAACCGAGTTGGAGTTACCTCTACCGCAAGATGATCACTGGTTTGCGCGGCAACCATCGAGTAATCGCTCCCGACTTAGTTGGTTTCGGTAAATCCGATAAGCCCGCGCTTCGCACCGATCACACGTACGCCCGTCATGTGGAATGGATGCGGCAATTACTTTTTGATCATCTCAATCTCACCGACATAACTGTTTTTGTTCAAGATTGGGGCGGTCTTATTGGACTGCGTCTGGTGGCAGAACACCCAGATCGTTTTCTCGGAGTGATTGCGGGAAATACCGGTCTCAATCGCGGCGATCGTCAACCCACCGAAGGCTTTTTGAAATGGCGCGAGTTCTCCCAACGTGTTGAACAGTTCCCGGTGGGCTTCATTGTTAATGGTGGTTGTCAACGCGATCTCACTGCTGAAGAAGTTGCTGCCTATGACGCGCCGTTTCCCGACGAATCATTTAAAGAAGGTGCGCGCCAAATGCCAACTTTGGTGCCCGCATCTCCCGATGATCCCGCCGCCGCTGATAACGATCGAGCGTGGCAATCATTAGAAAACTTCACCAAACCTTTCCTCACCACATTTAGCGATAGCGATCCGGTGACCAAAGGCGGCGAGCGAGCATTCCAATTCAAAGTTCCCGGCGCACAAGGTCAACCCCACCGCATCATGGAAGGTGCAGGCCATTTCCTCCAAGAAGATTGCCCAGATGAATTAGTTGCCATCATTAATGAGTTCATCAACAGTTATTGACCTACGCTTTTGGCATGGAAAGAACGCTCTATACCGAAGACCATGAACTCTTCCGTCAATCAGTCAAAACCTTCATTGAACGCGAAGTAACACCCAATTTCGAAAAATGGGATTCAGCCGGAATAGTCGACCGGCAAATGTTTTTGGCCGCCGGTGAAGCAGGTTTTTTGGCTATGGAAGCGCCGGCCGAATACGGCGGTGGCGGTGGCGAATTTGATTACCGCTACAACGCCATCATCGGCGAAGAGTTTGCCTATGCCGGAGTCGCACCGGTTGGTATCGGCATCACTTTGCACAACGATGTTTGTCTTCCCTACTTCCTTTCTCTTGCCACCGAAGAACAAAAACAACGATGGTTACCCGGCATTTGTTCCGGAGAATTAATCACAGCCATTGCCATGACCGAACCGGGCATTGGTTCGGACTTGGCCTCAATGTCAACCAACGCCAAACGCGATGGCGACACCTACATCATCAACGGCGCCAAAACCTTCATCACCAACGGCATCAATGCCGACTTAGTGATCGTTGCGGTGAAAACCAATCCCAATGAGCGTCATAAGGGAATGAGTTTGATCGTGGTCGAACGCTCAACACCTGGTTTCGAACGCGGCCGCAATTTGGAAAAAGTTGGTTTGCACGCTCAAGACACCGCCGAATTGTTTTTCTCCGATGCCCGAGTGCCCGTCGAAAATCTTCTCGGCCAAGAAGGAATGGGTTTTGTGCATCTTGTTGAGAACCTCCCGCAAGAACGTCTTTCCATTGCCGTTGGGGCCGTAGCCGCGGCCCGTCAAGCGCTGCGCTGGACGCTGGAATACACCCATGAACGCTCTGCCTTCGGACAATCAATCGCCAGTTTTCAAAATTCCCGTTTTGCCTTAGCGGAAATGGAAACGGAAATTCGCATTGCTGAAGTATTCATTGACCGTTGCGTTGAAGCATTGAACGTTGACGAACTGACTGCCGAAGAAGCCGCTATGGCCAAATGGTGGACCACCGAATTGCAAAAACGAGTGGTCGATCAATGCGTGCAATTGCATGGCGGTTACGGCTACATGCTTGAATACCCCATCGCGCGTGCCTACCTCGATACCCGTATTCAAACGATTTACGGCGGCACCACCGAAATTATGAAAGAGATCATCGGTAGGTCACTGCGCCCCTAAAGGTTCGCTACTACGCTGACCCCATGTTCCTTACCGCCATCTTTGCCATTTTGGCCGTCATTGTGATTTTCGCTTTTGGCGCGCAAATTTCCCGTCGTCGTCGCTATGAACGTGGCGAATACGATCCTGACGACGTTTAAATAGCGCGTAAACAACGCGCCTCGGTATCAATCTCTTTACCGCGCTGGGTCGAGGCAGATTAACGACGTCGAATTAATTGGCGTCTTTTTCGAAATACCGAATGAACTGTTCCAGGGAATACTCCCCTTGGATATGAACGCCTCGTACATCGAGACTCACAACACCTAATGAGCGTCGCAGTTTCGGCGGGCCTTCACCAATTGATTTACGGATCTGCCATAACAATGTGCGCAGCCGTGGTGAACGCCGTTCAACAGCAACTTCCGGCCAGAGATACATTGACAATTCTTTGGCATCAATCCCGTCGGGCGACATCGACGCCAGTAAACGAAATGTTTGTTCGGCATGACGGGTCACAAATTGCACGGGTTCTTCATTGACCAACATGACCGGTGAACGATCTAAGCGAATGACCACGGTCTGGTTAGGAGTTAGTAATTCGCCGCTGTGGTTAGCCGGTAATGATTCTTCGGTCATTCGATACGTCCGCCTTTCGTTGACCTTTTGCTGCCAAGCCCGAGTTGCCTTCTCCGACTGCATCCATGCTCTGTCAATATCGGTTGCACGTCAATGGACAGCCATGCACAATTGACTAGACACACGTGAAGTAATGGGCGGTAAACAAACGTCATAAAGGCGTCAAAATGGGGGCAAAACTGATGTTAAGAAAAGAAACCTTTTCTTGTTTCGTGCAAAGTTACGCATCGCATTTGGGTTCTGCTGCGGGATAACTGACTTATGACTTCAGAAGTTTCGTCAACATTTACTGACACTCAGGTTCGTATTCTCGAAGCTGGTATTTCGCTATGGAACGAAGGATCCATAAGCGAAGTGTTCGGCGGAATGAGTATTGCCAAGTTGGCAAAACGAGCCGGCGTCACGCGCGCCACCGTGTATTCCTATTGGCCAACTCTTGATGAGTTTTATATCGACGTTGTTCGATATATGAGTGAATTTTCAACTTTCGGTGTTTCCGAAGAAGTAACCACACAATTTCTCGGTGCCAAAAATTCGAACGAGTCGTTCCTCGAAGAATTTTTAAATGCTTCCGATGAATTTTTTTCTCGACAAGCGAATGATCCCCACTTGCTCGTCCGTTTTGGCTTAGCCGGCAAATTGAACGAACCAGATATCGGTCGGCATTTACTCAAACTTTTCACTACCGATGATGTGCAACAAGAACGCGCCAAGCGAGTACTACGCGATTTATGGGGCCGTGAACCTCGCCCACCATTAACCGATGAACATTTACGCGCTGTGTTCGGATCACTTCTTGATGGCCTCTCGGCGCGCTACCGCATTGATCCCGAATTCGCGCCACCGTGGTTATACGGAGTTTCGGCCATGGCCCTCCTCACCGTGTTCACTCGCCGCGCCAACGATTCACGCGACATCTATCAAATTTTGGAAGGTGCTAATTCTTGGCCCATCTCCGCCATTGCTGCTCGCCAATCACAAACACCGGCGCGCCGATACCCAGACGACAGCGAAAGTTTGCAACATTCCGTTCGTCGCATCACCGAAATTGCCCGTGACCTCGCTGCAGTGCGGGGCTGGCATGAAATGTCAATGGAAGAAATCGCGCATTCCACACGCGCCAGTGTTTCGCTCCTTAATCAAGTCTTTGGTTCCAAAGCAGGTCTTGGTTTAGCGGTGTTTTGGATGAATTTGAGTGAGCGTTTGGAACACGAAGTAATGCCAGCCGCACCGATCAACGAAGTTCGCTTACGCCTACGCGTTAGCGCCGAAGAATTACTGCGCAGTCCGGCGCTTTCCCAATCCATCATCATGTTGTTTTCCGGCGGTGTTCCCCATCCCAACATCAGTTTGGTTCCGTGGAATCCCAGCAACGATTTCTATAAGGCCGTGGAACGAGCCCAGAATGCAGGCGATATCGACTCGAGCCTTGACCCAATTGAATTGGGCTGGGCGCTGGAACGCACCATGATCGTGAGTTTCGGAACCACCTTCGCTCCCAAGTTCATTTCATTAGATCCAGTGGAGATGATTTTGCGGGCCGCCGGCGCACCGCCTGACGAGACCACCATCAAGCCGATACCTTGAGGTGGTGGTTTCCACCCACTCTCCCCCCGCCGCTGTCGAAAATGACTCACCCAGCAATAAATGGGTGACATTTCTGCCTGTACTCATTGCCGTTGTTCTCACCGGCATCGTTGTGTGGCCGCTCTACGACAACCTCCGCGTGGTGGCCGATCGAGTGTGGATTCCCAGTGGCGACTGGGCCGTTGAAGGCTTACGGGCCATCGACGTGGGCGCCAATACTCCCCTCATCGGCCCTTATTCACGATTCGGATGGAATCATCCGGGGCCATTGCTCTTCGTTGTGCTCGCTTTACCTCTGCGGGTCTTCAACAGCGATCCCAATGGATTGTTAATCGCGGCGATTTGTCTCAACGCTTTAGCCGTCATCGGTTGTGCTGTTGTGGCATGGCGACGCGGTCGCTTGGTGACGCTTTCGATCACATTGGCCGTTTTCTCACTCTTATTACTCAGTTTGGGAGCCACGTTCCTGCAAGACCCGTGGAATCCCTATATAACAATTTTGCCTTTTGCATTTTTTGCCTTCGCGTTTTGGTCCATTAGCGATGGCGATTGGAAGTTGTGGCCCTTCGCGCTCTTTGCTGGATCATTTATTTTGCAAAGCCATTTGGGATACGGACCGTTCGTGATCACCGTGATCGCAGGCGCACTCCTCATTGCTAAACGACAAAACATTGCCATCACACCTAAAGAGCAACCGCCGCGACGAATTTTCTTCATCGTTAATGGACTTGTTCTTTTCTTTTGTTGGTTACCAGTTCTTATTGACCTTCTGTTCGTTTCCCATAACGCGCAAAACATCGTTTCGTATTTCTTCTCTAATGACGAACCCAACGTTGGACTTTGGCG
>CAYOHV010000044.1:0-459 GCA_964403825.1 uncultured Bifidobacterium sp.
GCGCGCATCGCTCCGTGACGGCGTCTTCCTCACTGTCATTGTCATGCAGTTTGTTCTGGTGATGGTGAACGGATCCGGCACGATGGCCCTGCCCTCGGTGAAGTCCGGATTTAACGCAGCCAACTCCGATCTGCAGTGGTTCGCCGCATTGTTCTTTCTCGGTTACGCCTTAGTGCTTGTCGCTGCCGGACGACTCGGCGATATTTTCGGACCGCGTCGACTTCTCTTAATTGGTTACGCCGGTTTTATTTTCGCATCGACATTGGCCGCCACCGCTCCCACAATTCAAGTGCTGTTACTGGCGCGCTTACTACAAGGTGTCAGCGGCGGATTGTTATCGCCACAACTCTCGGCGATTATTCAACGATTGTTTTTAGGTCATGAACGCACACGCGCGTTCGACATCTTTTTGTTTTTCTCTGGTGGCGCGTTCATGGTCGATCAACTTTCAGCCTGTGC
>CAYOHV010000044.1:469-7945 GCA_964403825.1 uncultured Bifidobacterium sp.
ATGGGCGTTCTTACCGTTTATTCCATTCGCCGCTCTTTCGTGGTTGCGCGGAATGAAATCAATTCCAAATTTGGTTACGGAACGCAGCGGAAAACTCGACATACCCGGTGCCATTGTTTTAGGTGTCGTTTCATTTTTCTTGATGTTTCCCCTTATTCAAGGCCGCAATGCCGGTTGGCCCCTTTGGGTGTTTTTATTGCTGGCTTGTTCAATACCGGCCGCCATCGTCTTCATCACCCTTGAGCGCCGCATTGTTGCCACCGGCGGCGATCCGTTAGTGAATCCCATTCTTTTCCGTTTACATACATTCCGCGTCGGCAACGTGCTCACACTCTTAGTCGGTTTAATTGCCGCAGCCGTTCCGCTCTATTTAATTCTCACTATTCAAATTGGTTTTGGCCGCAGTCCGTTTGCCGCCGCGTTACTTACTTTCCCAATGCCGTTTTCCAATATGTTCGGATCATTGGTGGCATCACCGATTATGCGGAAATTCGGACGAGGTGCAGTAGCGGTTGGCGCGGCGTTCACCGCGGCGTCAGCGGCGTTGATCTTGATTCTCACACCCACCAATTCAAGTTCTATAAATGTTTTGGTGTTCATTCCCAGTTTTGCGCTTTTAGGTTTCGCGCTAGGAATTTCCATCGCGTCAACCATTGCCATCGTGCTTTCCGATACACCCCAGCAACATGCGGGTAGCGCTTCTGGCGTTCAAGCCACTGGTTCACAACTGGCTGGATCATTAGGAATTGCGCTTTATGGCGTTATTTTTTACGCCGCCATCGGATCGTCCGATGACCTTTCGAAATATTTAGTTGGTATTGATCATGTGATGTGGGTGACGCTCGCACTCTGCGCAGTGCAAGTTGCAATGACATTCCGCTTACCTCGCCATACCGCTCGCGAAAACGAAGAACTTCCGCCCAGCGATCTGGAATTGTTGGTGTTGCCGGACTTTCATCAAAAAGACAATTAAGTCGAATAACACTTCAGTAATAAAAAGAAGTACCGTCGCTTTATGGGCGTTATCGCCGTCATTCTTCTCGCCGGGCTTCTAGGTCCGCTGCTCGCCACATGGCGTCGACTTCCTCTGCCCATTGTCATCGGCGAAATCATCGGTGGCATTTTGGTAGGGCCTCAAGTTCTTGGTTTAGTTGATCCCAACGATCAGATCGTGCGCCTCTTGCACGACACTGGTTTTGCATTGTTGATGTTCACCGTTGGACTTCATTTACGACTTCATGATCCGGCATTGCGACGCGCACTTCCACGTGCGTCATTAGCCTGCGCAGTCACGGCTGTTTTCGCCTTTCCAATTGCTTGGATTTTGGCGGAAATCACCCATGTACAAAATGTCGGCGCTATCGCCGTTGTTTTAGCCACATCATCGGCTGCGATTGCATTACCGGTTTTAAGCGATAGCACTGGCAAAGAACTTCCTCCGCAATTAGCCGGATTAGCAGCGTGGATCGTGGTCGCCGATGTGGTCACCATCGTTGCGCTTCCACTGGTCACTGCGCAGTCGTCGGTGTGGAAAGTTCTGTTTGCATCGTTAGCGGTGACAATCATTGCGCTTTTGGCCTTAGTGCTTTTGCGATTCATGGCGAAGTCCCGTCTGTACTTACGCGTAGCCCAACTTTCACAAGAAAAAGGTTGGGGTTTGGAAATGCGAATTGCATTAGTCCTGCTTTTTGCTTTGGCCTGGGTGGGACCGCAATTAGGAACATCAATGTTGGTGGCCGGTTTTGCTGCCGGTTTAGCCGTCTCCGCCTTTGGCGTTTCTTCACGACTTACCACTCAACTCGTGGGCATTGGCGAAGGATTCTTGATTCCCGCGTTCTTTGTTGTACTCGGTACCGAACTGGATCCCGCTGGTCTTTTCGAAGTGGACAGTTTGATTTTGTTGGCCGGTTTGGTTGCCGGAACCGTCATCGTGCACATCGTGGGTGGAACCGCCGCCGGTTATCGACCGGCCTATGGCCTCATCGCCTCGGCGCAAATGGGTGTACCGCTTGCCTTGGTAACGCTTGGTCGCGGTGAAGGATGGTTTGCCGGTGGAGAAGCATCGGCCTTTGTCGTCGCGGCCATGATCTCTGTTGGTATTTCCGCCATTGGAGCTCATCGTGTGGGCAAGTCGCTGCAATTGCGCCTCGGCGTTCCCCAAGATTTAAAACCAGTGGAATAAGCCGGTTTTGTTATTGCCAAAGTCGGGCCGGTAAACCTGAAGCTCGTTGCACAGCAGTTTTCACCGCTTGTCGCAGCGATGCTTCACTACCCACAATCGTGACTTTTTTCGAAGCGCGAGTGACGGCGGTGTAGAGAAGTTCTCGTGTGGCTAATCGCGATTCGACCGGCGGCATGATGACAACAACATGGTCAAACTCTGATCCTTGGCTCTTATGAATAGTGATGGCGAACGCCGTGTCGAGTTGATCAAATTGCGACGGGCTAAAAAATTGCACATCGCTCGTATCAACTCGCCGCGGCGGCAGCGCCACTTTGATTTGCTGCGTAAGTGGATCGACAACTTCCACGCCCATATCACCGTTGAAAATTCCGCGTGCTTGATCGTTACGCGTCACCATCACACATCGGCCGGCAAAACTTTCAAACGAACGGGGAACATCGGCTGAAATCCATTGTTCGAAAAGGCGATTCCAACGCGCAATTCCATAGTTACCAAAACGATGCGCACATAACATGCGTTGTTTTTGCATAAGCGACAACGCCCGCTCACCATCACCGGCGATGGCCGCAGCCACAACCTCTTGCAAAACAGGCAACATCAACGAACGAACGGTGTTTTCGATAGTGGGCGAAATTGCCGAATCGTTAATCCATTCCAAATCAACATCGCTGTTAGCACCTTCAAGAAGTTCATACGCTTTGAGGATTTCGATAGCCGCGTCGTCGTCGCCGGCCCGCACGGCTTTGGCAAATTCACCAATGCCCGATGTGCTTTGGAAACGATGGCTTTTCGTCAGCGTGGTTTGTTTAGCGCGTAAGGGACCAGTGAGTTTTGTATTTTCACCGGCGATATCGCTTAAAACCGAACCAGCCGCCACGCTGGCTAACTGACCAGGATCACCAACTAAAACAATTTTCGCTTCCGGGCGTAAGGCATCGAAAACTTGTGACAGCAACGGCAACGAAACCATCGATGATTCATCAATGACAATGACATCGTGCGGTAATTGATTGCTGGCGTTATAACGCGGCGTTGCTCGTAACGGAGTGGCACCGATCAATTTATGAACAGTGTCGGCTTCAATTGCGGTAATAGCAGCGCCCAATTTGGCCGCATCGGGTAGCGATGATTGCGCTAAGGCGGCACCGTCGCGTTTGATGCTTTCGTTTAATCGTGCCGCCGCTTTTCCTGTGGGAGCGGCCAAGGCAACTTGTAATGGAGTGTCGCTTTGATCAAACAGAAGGGCCAATAATGTGGCTACCGAGCGTGTTTTACCCGTGCCCGGACCGCCTAAAAGCACCGAAAATGGCGATTGCAGCGCCAACAGAGCGGCGGACTTTTGGTCCTCATCGGGTTGAAGGACGGCGCAAATTTCGTCGATGCGCGCCGCCGAAGAGGCCAACGAACTTTCGGAACGAATAAGTAGTTGCTGCGCTACTCGACATTCGTAGTCGTAATAACGAGACAAATAAAGAAGCGATCCCCAAAGAACAAGTGGTGCAGTGTTTTGAAGAGGCAACGGTTCGCCATCATTAACCACGTTGACGATGGCCGATTGCTTTAGTTGTTGGCCCCACTCATCCGGAGATGGCCACATAAGTTGAGAAAACAATTGATCATCATCAACATCGTTATCTTCTACTTCCGCGCGTAACGATTGCTGCACGACGGCTAAGTCGACACAAATATGACCAAAGCGTGGCGCGCGCGCCGCCAAGGCTGCGGCCAATGCCACCGAAAATTGTGATTCTTCGCCGAGGGTGCATAACTGCACGGCGAGATGCACATCGGAATCAGAAAAGACATTTGCCTCTCGCCAGGGCGAGAACCGTTCGAAAAGTTCAGATGCATTCATGATTGACCTCGAGCAAAAAGTTCATCGAGGGCAAAAAGTGCGTTATCGGGAAGGCGCCACCATTTCACTCCGCGCGCTTCGGCGGCGGAAAGGGAGGGATCCATGCCGCGCACAAATAAATAGGCCGAACCTAAAAGTTGCGACGTATCAACCGCGCCCAGACGCCAACGGAGAAAACGATAAAGCGCCACTTGATACAAAGTTGTTTGTAAGACGTAATCATCACCAATCATTTCGGCCACAATTTCCGCTTCGGTGAATTGCGCGTTTTCCGAAATGATGTTGGTTTTGTAATCGGCAAGCCAATACTTTGCCGATGCATCGGTTGCTGTTCGCGCAACTAAATCGATAGAGCCGGTGAGCATTCCTTCAACGGGAACATCAATTTGCGTTGCACCTTTAAACCAAGGAGCAAATTCATCATTGTCGTCGAGATGTTCTAAAACGGTGTTGGCCACAGATTTCACCGAACACTTTTGCAACGGTAAGTCGAATGACATTTCGTTTAAACGCAAACTCAGATTGAGATCACAAAGGCGTGTGTCTCCCAATGGCCCGCCAAGAGGTGCTTGTAGAACCGTCAGTAAACCATTAGTGAATTCGTTTATATCGAGAGGTAACTGTCGGAACTGCACTTGCTCTTTCGCCGCGGCGAAAATTTGTTCTCGTAATTCATTTTCGTTTTGTGGCCAAAGGGAGAAGTCAATGGATTCAAAAACTGAATGCACAAGATTTCCGAATGCAGCACCCGCTGGAGCGGTTCGCAATGGCAAATGAGATATTGCCCGTTGATTTCCAATGATGATTGACGACGATTCATCGAAACCGCCATCAACAACCGGAGCAAAAACATCTGATTCGGCCGCTCGTTTCATGCCTGAGAACGACCAGCGACGCCAAGTGGTGTCAATGGTTGGCGCATCAGCCGTGGCCAACGGACCACGCGGGTCGTTAAAGGGTTTAAACGTTGGAATCTTTACCAGTTCGTTGGGCAATACGGCAACTTCGATTTCTGGAGTATCGGCAACGTGTTCAGTAAACGCAGACAGGTTGGGAGCCTTTTGACCTAACGCCAGTAACTGACGCAAAGCCACGCCATGACCGTAGGTATAGGGAAACGCGTGCCAAACAATGAGTCGCTCGGCAGCACGCGTGAGCGCAACATAAAGCTGACGGCGACGTTCGCCATGTTCTTCGTTCACGCTTTCGGTGTACACACGATTAAACGGATATTTGTTGGTGCCACCTAAAACCCAATCAAGATCGATACGTCGTTTGCCGTCAATCCACGCATGGGAAATATTTTCCCGGTCATCGTTGCGTCCCGTCCATAGAAGCGGGCAAAGAACGATCGGAAATTCCAAACCTTTGGCTTTATGAATCGTCATCACTTTGACAGTGTCATCATCTCGATCGATTCGCCGATCAAGCAGTTCCGACTTTGTATTGGCATCGCTTTGGTCGTCTTCTAATTCGCTCATGATGTCGAGCAAGGCTGCGGCCGTTGTTGGGCCACCACCAGAGCGAGTTTGCAAAAGTTCGGCGATGTGTTCGACATCGGTGAGGTGGCGTTCGCCCATTGGCAACTGCAATACACGCAATGACAAACCTTCAGCCCGTAATTGAGCCAGCACTTGCGGCAGTCCTGCACTTTGTAAAAGGCGTGACCACATGCGAAATTGATCGAACAGTAAAAGATCGTCTTTGAGTGCAAGCAGCGAATGCGGAGTTTGTGTGCCAAACCACGTCAACGAACCACGTCGAACTGTTGCACTATGTGTTGGTCGATCTAATGCTTCAAGAAAAAGTTTCCACTGTTCGGCCGCTTTGCTTTTTAAAACACTGTCGGAGGAACTCGCCACCGCGGGAATGCCAGCGGCGGAGAGGTTCTCGGAAATCTGTCGGCAGACGTCATTGGAATTGGCCAGGATGGCGATATCGGAAGGCTGCACCTTGCGGCTTTTGCCGTCTCGTTCGAGTTCGCCGTTGGCTAAAACCTCGGCCACGGTCACCACAATGTCGTGATGAATGAACTCACGAATATCGTCAGCCTTTTTTCTCTCTGCCGGAGGAACTCGCAGTTGTAATGGCGCGCCGACACCTTGCAGACGTGATTGTTGATGATCGGGAGCCGCTACAACTGGTTCGTACGCCACGTTGTCGGAACCAAAAGTAAATCCGGCAAAGAGTTTGTTAAGACCCGCAATTAGTGGTGCCGACGAGCGGTAATTAGTGGTGAGTGAAACCACCTGAGCCAATTTTTCATCCGCCGCCAAAGCGAAATTCTTTGCCGTTAAATAGGCGGATAATTCGGCCGAGCGGAACCGATAAATCGATTGTTTGGGATCACCCACCGCCACTACTACTGGTGCCGACTCATCGGAAAGTGGCGCAAGAAAAGCCGTGCGGAAAATATCCCACTGCACTTGATCGGTATCTTGAAATTCGTCAAGAAAAACATAACGAAAACGACGGCGCAATTCGTTGACAACGTTTTTCTCGTGAAGTTGCTCAAGCGTTATCACTAACAGATCATCAAAAGTGCGACGGCGCCGCACAATGCGTCGATGAATAACATCGGTACAACATTGATTGATATAACCCTCAACTTCGAGCATTTGATTGCGCCGCGCTATTGCACTTTCATCGCCGTTGAGTAGTTCTTCGTCGGGAACGTCCAAAATGGCAGACGGCAAACTCAACTGTGTTTTCACTCCCGCGAGAAAACGCGCGTAGGAAAACGAAACTGGGCCTTGTTCTAAAAGTCGAATGTAATGATCAGTGGCTACTTCTTCTATATCGTCATTTAGCGATGTCAGCGAGATACCTTCGGAGCCACCGGCAATAGAACTAACCACACGCGAACAAAATCCGTGGATTGTGGTGATCGACGTTTCATCGAAATCACGCAACGCTGTTTCTAAAAGTCGGATAGTTGTGTCAGCCGGCAGTTGAGAAAGTCGTTGTTGAATTTCATCATCCGCAGCAAAAGAGTTTTCGCGTAACGCCCGTAACGATTGAACGATTTGTTCACGTAATCGACCACGCAACTCGGCAGTGGCCGCTTCAGTAAAGGTGGCGAAACAGCATTCGCTGGCAGTGGCTTTTCCTTCGGCCAACGCCAAAACATAAAGACCGGCGAGCGTGTACGTCTTACCGGTACCCGCACTGGCTTCAATCAGCGTAAAGCGCCGTTGCAAAGTTTCGGCGAATGAGAACGGCGCCGTCATCGGGAATCACCCTGGCCGGCATCGTTAAGGAGTTCATCACTTGTGATCGACATTGTTTGTTCCACGGTCGACCAAAGATGATCGGCCCACCAATCCAAACGTGATCCAGCGGGCGCGTTATCTAAAGGAATGGTTGGCAACTTTGTTAGATCGCTAAAAGACAGATCGAAAAACAAACGATTCCAACGGTCGCTACGTTCGCCATT
>CAYOHV010000044.1:8045-9892 GCA_964403825.1 uncultured Bifidobacterium sp.
GCCGCTAATTGCACCCATTGGGAAAGTTGATCTTTGGGACCAACACGTGAGGGTGAACACGAAAGCAATGTGTTGCCATACAAATTCGCAATGGAACCACTTATGATTTTTTCCGTTGAAGGCAAAAACACACTGACCACCAACGAAGTTGGTGTTTGATTCTCAGTAAATGGTTTAGCCAACGCCGCCAAAACACGAACTTCGTTTTCGACAGTTTCAATGATTTCCGTGCCGAGTTGTCCGGGCGGAACGTCACCACGTGCTCGCTTTACTTTTTCCCATTGTGTGAATTGTTCCGGCTCGTAATGGGGAGCAATTTGTTTTTGTAATAACTGCTGGGACAGTTGCCATTTAGCCAATGAATTGACATCGAGATCGACAACATCAGAAAACACCAAACCGAATTCGGAATCGCCAGAAACTTCTAAGCGACGACTTTGAAATAACCGCACTGGTTGAGTGACGGCGACGATGAGATCCTCGAGAGAAACTCGCTCGGCGCTTTCGCCCTCCGCAAACGGAAACTGCCATTGCTCTGCACCGTTGGCTTGATCAGGTTTGGCTGGTGTTCGCTGAGCCTCGGCGGCAGCAAAGGCGCCTTTATCGAAACTCCACGGACCATCAACACCTAATTCGTTGGGAAGGAATGCTCGCTCCGACCAACCTTGGCGCGGATGCATAACCGTGCAACTTTCGACCGCCGAACTCGACGTGGGCGATTGAGCAATGGCATTGACCACATCATGAAGTTCGGCCAAGGCAACGGTGGGCGGCAGTTTGGCGTTGGTACGAACATCGCGGCCGTTCGACAAAATGATGAGTCGATCTTGCGCGCTTAACACTGCATCGAGAAGTTGAGCTCGTTGTTCGGAACGTTGATCGCGATCGCCAACACAACGAAAAGCAGATACGAGATCTTCGGCCGAACTAATTGAAGCCACGTCACTATCGAGGCCAACAACAATGACGATTTTGAAAGGCAATCCTCGTAACGCCGTTAATGATGAAAGCGTTACCGCGCCCGTACCAAAACGAGGACGGCTGCTGCTTGCTTCAAGCCGCGTACGCACTAAACCGGCAAGATCGGCCGGTTGCACAAAACGATTGGGTTCATCGAGGCCGCGGGCCTCTTCATCGGTGACGGCATCGAGGGCATCAAGTTGTAATTGCTGTAATGCATCGTCGATGGAACGAGACATCCAGGCTTGATCATTGTCGAGCAAGAACAAGCGACTAATTGACATGCGTACCGCATCGCACCACTGATGCACGGTGCCGTTTACACAAAGATCATCAACACAAAGAGAAAGTTGTAAAAGAAATTCGGAAAAGCGGCCGGCAATTTCGACAAGTTCTCCTTCGATACCCGGTTCGGGAGGAGTGTTGGCTAATCCAAGTGACTGATCGTTATCGGGTAATGCCGCGCCTAAAAACAATCGTTGCACTGCTTTTTGAAATGTATGCATGGCCACTGATGGACCAACGTCAAAACGATTGAGGTCTTCTTCGTCAATTCCCCACTTCACAGAAAGTTGATCAATCCAAGTGGAAATCACCGCTAAATCGGAATCGGAAAATGAAAACTTTTGGCGCACCACTTGATGGGAAAGAAACTTGACCACTTCGGAGGCTCGAAAACGACGCTCAGTAAATTCAAAGAGTTGCAAAAGAGCATCGACCAAAAAGTTTTCTTGCCGCAATGTGCGGTCGGCGATTTCAAGCGGAACGGCCGGCAATCCATGTTCGGGATCGCCGGCGAACGTGGCCACGGCTAACGGCGCAATTGATTGAATATCGGGTGTGATGATGGCGATATCACGGGGCGAATAAATGGGCTGTCCGTTTTG
>CAYOHV010000045.1:0-9753 GCA_964403825.1 uncultured Bifidobacterium sp.
ATTCAACCGGTGCGGTGCGCGCACTTGTTGGCGGTCCGGGATTCAAAAACTATAAATACGACATCGCCACTCTCGAACCGGGACGTCAGACCGGTTCAACGTTTAAAACATTCGTGTTGTTAACGGCGCTTGAACAAGGCGCGATTCCGTCCGACACGGTTGGCGGTGGTGGATCGTGGGCCAATCCAGGAAGCACTCCTAATCCGTACACAATTACCGGCGGTGGTGGAACACTCACCGGTGTCACCGCAGCATCATCAAACGGTGCATTCGTGCGTATGGGTCAAACCGTTGGTCTTGACAATGTGGTGAACCTTGCTCAACGACTCGGTGTTACTTCGCAATTTGATGCACGGGCGAAATCAATGCCACTGGGCGTTTTCGATGTTACGCCCATGGAAATGGCCTCGGCATACAGCGCAATTCCAAACGGTGGTGTGCGGATGCTTCCGTATTTCATCGAACGTGTTGAAGATAACGACGGCAACTTGATTTGGGAACGTGCTCCCAGTTCGATCCGCGGTGTTACCAACCGGACCGCTTGTTATGCCACCGAAATTTTGGCCAACAACGTTGTTGGTGGAACGGGTACGAATGCTCGTCTCAATGGTTTGGCCTCAGCCGGTAAAACGGGAACCACGGAAAGCAACTCGAATACGTGGTTTGTTGGTTTCACTCCGTACATCACCACGGCGGTATGGATGGGAATTCCCGGCGGAAACATTCCGATGGGCAATCTCGCCGGTCGTGAGCAGTTCGGTGGTTTATGGCCCGCCACGATTTGGAAAAACATCAATCAACCTTGGGTTGATCAAGTTCGTCCGCTGAATCCTGGTTGGCCCACATGTCCACGTGCCGAGCGCGAAGGTAAGCCGCTATCGGGTGCGGGCGATCCGTTCGGTGTTTTGAATGGTGGACAGGAACCTGAAGAACCGGATCCGTCAACAACGCCATCGACGACGTCGTCGACCACCAGTTCGACAACCACCACGGTGACGCCGCGTCCAACCACACCACGACCAACGGTTCCGTCAACGACCACGACGTTGCCGCCCGTGACCACCTCAACACCCCCAACGACAACACGTCCGTAGAGGGTTTATTGGTCGAACGTCCTTTGGTGCGACCTGTGATGCGACAAGGGGTCGAACTTGGGGAATGCTGTAGGAATGGATTCGCTTACGGCGCTACTCGAACTTCAAGAGCATGACACCGGTAGCGATCAACTTATTTACCGTCGAGCGCATCTCGCTGAGCGTGAACAAATCGTGCAAGCAGAAACTGCAATTGCACAACTCGAAACGGAGAGCGCTCCCGAGCGCGCCGCGCAACATGAAATTCAACTAGAGCAACGTCGTCTTGAAGATGAAATTGCATTGCTCAGCGAAAAGATCGAATCAGTAACGAAACATCTTTACGGTGACAACATCACCTCGCCAAAAGAGGCGCAGGCATTGCAGGCTGATATCGAATCGTTGCAACGACATAAAAATGACTTAGAAGAGAATGTTCTCGATTGCATGGAACGTATCGAGCCGCTTGATTCCCAATTGGCTGACGTTGCACAACAAATAGAAGCGCTTCAGAAACAGCGGGATGAAGCCGCACAAAGTTTGGTGAAAGCCGAAACTGAAATTGATAACGAGTTGGCTAGGCGAAATGAAAAGCGCCAGTCGTTACTTGCTCCCGTTCCGTCCGAATTATTGAGTGAATACGAGCGCCGACGGTCATCGTTGGGTGGGGTAGTGGTCGCGCAACTCAAAGGATCAGTTTGCGCTGGCTGCCATTTATCGCTGGCCCCGGCTGAAGTGGACAAAATTCGCAAAGAGTCGGCCGCATCGTTGGCCGAATGCCCCGATTGTGGACGCATACTTGTTCCATGATCTTTTGGTTTGCGGGCGTCAGTTTTGTGGTGATTTGGTGGGTCTTTAAAAGTCCCGCTCTTGATTACCGAATGATCATGTTGGGATCAATCCTTCCCGTTGGTGATGCCATCTTTGGTGGACCACGTCTATTGCATACGTTGATCGCCGCCGTGGCGTTGTTGGCCATTGTCATGTTGGCAACGCAAAAACGTCGATTGGTGCGCCGTCGTTGGATTGGCATTCCCATCGGCATGCTTATGCATTTAGTGCTGGACGGTATTTGGGCGCGGCCAGAAAACTTTTGGTGGCCGTTCTTTGGTTTCGATTTCGGCACCGATCGGCTGCCTGAATTCGGCCATGGCTTTGCCGTAACTGCATTGATGGAACTCGTTGGCATCGCTTGTTTTGTTTGGGCTTGGAAAGCGTTTCAATTTTCCGATCCGCAAGTACGCAACAAATTTCTACGTACCGGACAACTTTCCCGTACCGTCGCGCAACCACCAACTTGTTAGGACGTCGCCATGCTCTATTTGATTCGACATGGTCGCACTGATCACAATGCTTCTGGGCTGTTGCTCGGTCATCTCGATCCTGAACTGGATGAAAAAGGACGTCAACAAGCCGAAGCGGTAGCAAAAGCGCTGCCGAATGTTGATCGCATTATTTCCAGTCCATTGCGACGGGCACAGCAAACGGCAGAAGCAATTGCGCGACAAGCGAACATTGAAATTGAAATCGATGAGCGCTGGATTGAATTGAATTACGGCGATTACGACGGTGTTCCTCTAGGTTCGCTCGAGCCAGAACTTTGGCAAAAGTGGCGAACTGATCTCGATTTTCGTCCGCCGAATGGCGAAAGTATGCGCGAATTAGCAAAGCGCATCGACGGTGCCATGCAATCGTTAGCGGATTACCAAAATGATCCGTCAATCTCAACCGCCGTTGTCACACATGTATCGCCGCTTAAATCAGCCGTGTGTTGGTCGATGGGTGTCGATGATCTAGTGGCCTGGCGTCTTTGGGTAACGAACGCATCAATCACTGTGGTTGATCTCACCAAACATGGCGCCGTTGTGCGCACATTTAACGACACGTCGCATTTAGGTGAACTTCATTCGTGAAGTGTTGGTGAGTCGCTCTGTAAGCGGGATTCTGTCCAGCGCCTCCCGACGCTTAGGTGACCATCCATCTATGCGACCTACCAGCGAGTGTTAAACCTTTCGGTCCAACGGACGGGCCGTCCATCTCGACGCTCGGTCTTGCTCCGAGTGGGGTTTACCTAGCCGCTCAAATCACTTTGAACGCTGGTGCGCTCTTACCGCACCGTTTCACCCTTACCTGTGCCCGAAGGCCATCGGCGGTTTACTTTCTGTTGCACTTTCCTGCGGATCGCTCCGACTGGCCGTTAACCAGCACTCTGCCCTTTGGAGTCCCGACTTTCCTCGAACCGGTCATGCCGGCCCGCGGTCACCCGAGCAACTCACCAACAACAACAGTTTGCCATTGGGAATGTTGTTTTCCTAATGGAATTTTTTCCTTAGAAATCAAAGGCAGAAAGTTCGGGATACCAACTTGATGCTCGCTCAACGGCGCGTTGCCATTGTTGGCGATCGAGTTGGCCGTTGGGCTCAACAATCGTTTTGGGTTGCCAAAGCGATGCAACGTCATCAAGCGAAGACCACGTGTGATCGGCCACGCCCGCCAAGAAACCAGCGCCGCGTGCCGTTGCTTCAAGTACCGGTGATATTTCAACAACTTTCGTCGTTGCATTCGCCAGTGCTTGTACAAAGGTGGGATTGGCGCTCATTCCGCCATCGACACGTAAACGTTCTATTTGTAATGACGAATCTTTTTCGGCCGCTTCAACAAGATCAGCACCGCGTTGAGCAATGCCTTCTAATACGGCGCGCACCATATGTGCTCGTGACGTTCCACGAGTGATGCCAAAGAACGCGCCGCGTGCTCCGTAATCCCATTGCGGTGTGCCTAAACCTAAAAGTGCAGGAACAAACACGACACCATCGGTTTGTTCGCATTGACTTGCGATCTCATGTGATTGCGCGACCGAGTCAATGAGTTGCAGATCATCACGCAGCCACGTCACCGCGGTGCCGGCCGACAACATGATTGCTTCGATGCCCCAGGTGATGGAGTTTCCAATTTGCCAGGTGGCAATGGGGAATGTTCCGTTTGGTCCGCGGTGCGAAAACGCCGGTGGTTCATCGCCGAGAACCATGTCGAACATGCCGCCGGTGCCGAAGGTAATTTTCGCCGCACCGCGAGTCACGCAACTTTGACCCACTAAAGACGCTTGTTGATCACCGGCAATAGAACGAATCATCGGCGCGCCAGTTAATGCGGTTGCCGGTGCAATATCGCCACTCGATGGCACGATTTTTGGGTACGCCGCTAAAGGCAGCGACAACGCATTAGCGATCTCGGCATTCCATGTTCCGTTGGCAGAAAATAAACCGGTAACACCGGCGTTTGTGGGGTCGGTGACATGGGCTTCACCTTGGGTGAGATTCCAAATAAGCCATGAATCGACGGTGCCAAAACAGAGATCCATTTTTCGTTCGGGATCAACGAGGTCCCATAAATGTTTCGCTTTTGTGGCTGTTTGGTTAGGCGCAAAAGCAAAACCATCGGCTTGAAAAACTAAACAGTCACCCAAAGTGCGTAAGTCTTGCCAACCCAAGCCGGGGCCAACGGGCTGACCGGTTGCGCGGTCCCACACGATTGTTGACGCGCGTTGATTAGTAACACCAACACTTTGAATGCCATTTACATTCGCAATGGCGTTTTGAGCCAAGGCCATCGTGACATCGCGCATTTTCGCGGCATCGAATTCAACTAAACCATCGGCGGGTGATTGGGGGAGCAGTTCCTCTCGAACTTCGTGCACCAGTGTTCCGTCGCCATCCATGACGGCGGCTCTCACACTTGAGGTGCCGATATCAAGAATGAGGATCATGCTGATTTACCTTTTTGGGCGAGGGCCACATAGGCGCCCATAATGCCGAGCGAAGCAAAAAGTAATGCGAAGCCAATGACGCCGATGGGGTTAGGCACCGAAGCCGAGGCAATCGAAAAAACAATTTGTGCGCCTAAGAATGTAATTACGCCAGCACCCGCGCCATGCGGAACGGCATGCGACGCGGCGACGCGACCAGCACCGAATCCGGCGAGGGCACCAGCGAAAAAAATCACGCCCAACATCACTAGCGACATGAATGAATCTTCGAAGATGGTGCGCTGCAAAATGGCGGCGGGAAGGGCGAAGAAAAGCCCACTAATTGCGCCATAGGCCAACGTTGATTTATCAAACATGCTTATCTCCGCCGAGAGGTACAGGGCCGAAACGTGAACTAAATCCCATTTTGCCCGGATTGAGAATTCCTTGTGGATCAAGTGCGTTGCGAATGTCGTTCAATGTCGTCATCGCGTTTGCACCTAAGGCTTCGTTCATGAAGCGCGCTCGATTCATGCCAATGCCGTGATGATGGCTAAGCGATGCACCAACCGATAGCGCTGTGCGGGTGCCGGCATCCCAAATTTGGGTGTACAACTCATCAGAGGCTTCGGCAGCGGCGAAAGTGAAATATAAACAAGCGCCATCGGGATAGGAATGCGAAAGGTGAGCCGTGCAGGTAAGCACTTTCGGTATGGCAGAAATGGCGGCCACAACTTTTTCGTAGACTTCATTTGTTTTCGACCACGGAATTGTGATTTCCATCGTGTCGACTAAATAGCCACGCGAGATCAATGCTTCAAGCGCGCTGACATCATTGCGATGCGAAAGCCAACGATCAACCAGTTCATTTCCGATGGCTGTTGCTTGCGCGCATTCTTGTTCGGTGATTCGTTGCGCGGCGGCAACCGTTTCCGGGTCACCTTCGTCATAGGCCAACAACACCGCCACATCACCGGTTTGCCAATTGCGATTGGCTTCGGCCGCGTCATAAAGACGCAGTGCCGCTGGTTCGAGACCACGGCGCGAAATTCGACGGCAGGCATCAACGGCCGCAGCGAATGTTGGGAATGTCCATGCGGCGCTGAAATTGGCACTTGGCACCGGGAATGCTCGCAACCGGGCCGACGTGATGATGCCCAAAGTTCCTTCCGAACCAACAAATAACTGATTGAGATCAGGTCCAGTGGATTGACGGGCGTTGCCGCCGGTCACCAGCAATTCGCCATTGGCCCGCACCACGTCAAGGCCAATCACTATGTCGGCAATTGTTCCATATCGATTTGAAAACTGACCGGCGCCGCGATGAGCAAGCCAACCTCCGACAGTTGAAAGTGCAACCGATTGCGGCCAATGGCCAATCGTTAAACCGTAGGTGCTTTGTAATTCTTCTTCGAGATCGTTTCCGAATGTTCCCGCCCAAACATCAACGATTCCGGATTCAACATCAACGCTGCGGATACCGCGCAGTTGCGTAAGTGAAAGCACGACGCCGCCATAAAGAGGAATCGAACCGCCAACAACGCCACTGCGACCACCAGCTGCCGTTACCGGAATGGTGTGAGTCGAACAAAGCCGCATGATTTCTTGAACTTGTTGTTGTGTTTTCGGAGTCACCACAACACTGGCCAGCGCACCGACCTGGTTATCTTTCGCCCATGTCATGGCCAACGGCCACCAATCGCGACTGTGCTCGGCAAGTTGCGCTCGTTCGGTAGCGATATCGGCACCAGTTGCATGAAGAGCCGACAAAAATTCGTCGCTCAATGTCACCGGAGTTGTTGCGAAATGTTGAGTTGCACTTTCGGCATTCAACGCAATGGGCGGCGTTGGCTGTGTGTTCATTGCACCAGTTCAATTGGTTGGCGCTCGAGTTCGATTGAACTGCGGTAGTCGCGCACTTGTTGTTGAATTTCGTCTTCGGACCAATTCAATTCGGGGGCAATGAGTCGGGCCACGGTTTCGGCCTCAGCAGCCGAACTTTCCGCCAATTGCAATCGAGCTCGTGTGCGTCGCGACAGAACGTCATCGAGGGTGGTGGCCATTTCGTTGCGCACGGCATAGATCGCTTCGGCCTTGAGGTAATCAAGTCCGGTCAAAAGTGGTTCACCCATGGTTGGATCGGCAGCAACCAGCGCAATGATGTCGTTAGCATCGGATCCGTAACGAGTGATGAGATGTTTTTGTTGCACATTGGTGAGCGAAGTTCCGCCCGCATTCACGTGATCCAATTGTGTTGCGCCATGCAGTTTTAATTTCTTCGTGCGGCTGCGGCGGCGCAAACGGCCAAGAACCGATGTGTGAAGAACATCTTTGACGAGTTCATCAATAGTGTCGGCGGCCATCTTGCGATACGTCGTGAGTTTTCCGCCGGTAATAGTGACAACGCCGCTGGGTGATGTCATCACTTTGTGCCGACGGGATAGATCGGCCGTGCGTCCTGATGCAGACGGGTCGGCCACTAACGGGCGCAATCCCGCCCAGGTGCCACAGATATCGGCCGGCCGCACTTTGTTTTCCAATACGCCATTAAGTGCCCGCAACAAATATTCGATGTCATCGGCGGTGCACTGAGGATCGTCGACGGGACCGTCGTAATCGGTATCGGTGGTGCCGACAAAGGTGAATTCACCCCACGGAACAACAAACACAGAACGTTTATCGCCCGGTACAGGAATAACAGCAGCAATCGTGTTTTGCACTAACTCCCACGGCACGGTGATGTGCACACCTTTCGCCGGACGAATGGAAGCGGCATGGCTCGATTCATCCATCGTGCGCACATCATCAGACCAAACACCGGTGGCGTTCACCACCGACTTGGTGCGGATACGCAGTTCTTTTCCATCGGCACGTGCATGTACCGCCACCACATTGCCTTTGGCGTTCTTTTCAATTTCGGTGAGCGCACAACGATTCACAACCACAGCACCAAAATCAATGGCGGCTGTTTTCGCCACGGTCAAACATAAGCGTGCGTCGTCGGCTTCGGCGTCGTAATACAAATACGACGACATAAGTTTTTCTGGTTTAAGAGTGGGGAAGTATGAGAGCGCTTGTTCTTTCGAAACTCGCTTATGGAATTTGCCGATGCGCAATCCGCCGGTGAAGTCATACATCCACATTGCCGTGCCCATCGCCCGAGCAAGTTTGCGATTGATGATTCCGTTCGAGGAAAAAATCGGAATGAGAAACGGCAATACCGACACCATATGAGGAGCGTTTTTACGCAAACGTTGCCGCTCGGCCAACGCTTCATAAACCAAACCGATATCGCCTTGTTGTAAATAGCGAATGCCGCCATGCACCAACTTCGAGGATTTCGATGAAGTTCCCGATGCAAAATCGTCGCGTTCAATTAGTGCCGTGCGAAGTCCACGGCTCGCAGCATCGAGCGCACAACCAACGCCGGTAATTCCTCCGCCCACGACAACAACATCGAACTCAGTTGATTCCAATCGTTGTAATGCATCGGCACGAGAAAAGGCGGAAGGGCTCACCTTTTGAGCCTAGGACGATAAGCCCTTGTGATGACAGGCCGAGAACACGGCCAATTTCGCCTGTGGAAATCTTTTTGCCAGTGGGCGAGGGCCGTTGAAAACCCGACTTCGAGAAATCTCGAATTCAGTTTGTATCCCGTGCCTCGGCGCGGGAATACTCGTTGTTTCTGTCCACCCGCTCCTTAGGAGCCCTTTTTTATGAACACCACTTGGCGGTCCCAGGCAGCCTGCTCGGGAATTGACCCCCAAATTTTTTATCCTGTCTCAGATGACGATGCCGCGGCTATCGAAGCCAAGCGGGTCTGCGGAGTATGCAGTGTGCGTGAATCTTGTTTGGAACATGCGCTGACCCTTCGTGAAAAAGATGGCATCTGGGGTGGAATGACCGAACGTGAACGACGCCGAATCATTCGGCAACGACGTCGGACCGCGTAATGGATTGGCCAGCGGTTCTGTCGAAACTGACCGCCGGCGAGGATCTTGACGCGTCGGTCGCAGCAGACGCTTTACATACCATCTTGCGCGGCGAAGCCACTGACGCGCAGATCGCCGCGTTTCTCATCGGGTTGCGGGCGAAAGGAGAGTCGGTTTCCGAAGTAACCGCCATGGTTGATGTGATGCTGGCCAATGCCACTCCAATTGTGTTGCCTCCGGGTGACGATGCCATCGACATTGTGGGAACGGGTGGTGCGCCTTCGCGAAGGAAACACGCGCTCAACGTTTCGACGATGGCGTGTTTTGTTGCTGCCGGCGCCGGTGCGCGTGTTTTAAAACATGGCAATCGAAAAGCGTCATCAACGTCGGGATCGTTTGATTTGTTAGAAGCCCTCGGTGTGAATGTTGAACTCGATGCACAAGGTGTTGCGCGCTGCATTAGCGAAACGAATATTGGCTTTGCTTTTGCGCGATCGTTTCATCCCGCAATGCGTTTTGCCGGTCCGGTTCGATCCGAACTGGGTGTGCCCACGGTGTTTAATTTTCTTGGACCGCTTTCCAATCCCGCCGGCATTCGTCGACAGGTGATTGGAGTGAGTGATGTAAGCCTTGCGCCGATTGTGGTTGGAACATTGGCTGAGCGCGGCGCACCGCGCGCATTTGTTGTTTGCGCCGATGACGGCACCGATGAAATTTCGCTCAGTGGTGCCACAACAATTACAGAATTGCGCGACGGATCAATTTCGACCTATCGATTTGAACCACAACAAGTTGGTTTGAAAGTTGTTGAGGCTGAGGTGCTTGCCGGTGGTGATGCGGCGCGTAATGCGGAGATTGCCCATTCGGTTTTCGCCGGGGAATCGTCGCCGGTTAGCGACATGGTGTGTCTTAATGCAGCCGCTGGTTTGATTGCTGCGGGCAAAGCCGATGATTGGCAATCCGGTTTTGAAATGGCCCGTAATTCGGTAGTGAATGGTTTGGC
>CAYOHV010000046.1:0-8311 GCA_964403825.1 uncultured Bifidobacterium sp.
AACTTGCACCGGCCATTCAACCGATAACGCCGGTAGCGGCGATGGCAGTGAACCCGGCCAAGGAGCATGTGCAGAACTACGAAGCGCAGTTCGATCGTTACCGGCATAAGCAAGCAGTTGTACGCGCTCATCGGGCAATCGTCCGCCCACAACTAATGGAACGCGTACTGCCGTTGCACCCGCGAACGCGGCAATACGCGTAAAGGCTCGGTCAGCACGCGTATCGAAAGAACTTTCTTGTCCCCAAAATCCATATTGCCGTCCGTCATTAGGACCGACTTCATCGGGAGTGAGCAGTAACCGAGAAACTCCGGCATTGGGGCGAGTAGCAGAATTCAACCAACCATCTAATTGCCAACGCACGCGATCAACAATGCCGGCAACACTTAATGATGTTTCACAACGCCAGACTCGCTCGAGGTAATCACCTTTTTCGGTTTCGATTCCCACCACTATGCGCGTGCAACCTAAGCCTTTCTCCGTTAACTGCTGTTGCAATTCCTCCGCCATGGCTCGCGCCATAAACGCAGCCGTCTCTGCTTTTTCCGCCGGCGGATCGAGAGTGCGTGTCACCGAAATATGCGTGGCCAACGGCTGCATCACCAATGAATCAGCATCATTTCCTTGAACCAGATTCCACGCTCGCACACCAGTGTTACCGAACCGAGAGGCCATATCGTTACAGCGCAACTGGGCTAGATCTGAGAATTTTTTCAAACCTAAACGACGAGCAATATCGATGAACTCGGCATCGCATTGTGCGTCGTAGCGCAAATAGTCGATGGGAAAGTTGGCCAGAAACTCCTGCGCTCCCCCGGCCCCCACCACGGCATAAGGACGATCTTTTTCCCATGCCCGTTGTGCCGCCAAAAGCGCCGTGAAATACGAATCGGCAATGCCCACACCAACTGCTTGCGGCCAATCTGGCAATGCTTCGGCCATTAAGGCAATTACTTGCTGTGCGAGTTGATCATCACCACCCACATAGCGAGAAGGACCTTGAGAAGGAAATGCCAAACGCCCGGCAGATGAAAGTTCAACCCGGGGCGTAACCGCATCAACGACGCCAATTATTTGCGCAAAAATTCGTTCCGAGCGATCAGCATCAGCTTCATGCACGACGAGTTGAGGACAAAGACGTTGCGCTTGACGACGACGCATGCCAACACCGACGCCTTCCATACGAGCCATTGGCGAAGTTGCGACAACGCGATTAGCGAAAAAAACAGCCGCTGGTTCATGCGCCGACGACCCACTAGCGATGATGTCCCAATCAGGGCATACCAGCACCAATGTGCGCGTCATTACCGCACCAGGGGAATAACAGATGCGTCTTCTACGAAACGAAATGAACGCGCATCTTCAGATAATTCGTATATTCGCTTTTGTAAACGATTGGCTTGCCGACGACCAGAACTTTGTAAACGAGCGCGACGCACTTGCAAATAACCATGGCCTTTGCCGATACCTTCCCATTGCCATCCCGATGTTTGAAAAGAAATATCGGCCGACCAATGAGTTAATGATGAGCGCGCTGCTATGGCACTAGCGGAACGAAAAATATCGGGCTGCAAAACAATAAGAACAGAACCTTTTTCCCGTAAGCGCGCCTGTAAACGACGAATTTGTGTGCTGCGTAAATCAAGACGCGCATCAAGCACAACAACATCGACCAAACCTAAAAGAGCGGCTACAACATCAGCCGGACGCGTAGTGGCTTGCACATACGCAGTGCGCAATGGCGATAAACCCATATCGATTGCAGCCGCAGGAGAGATTTCTTCTAAACCAACGATGGCTGTCCAACGTTCGTCGCCCGCTAATTGTGTTGCCAATGACAACGCCAGCGAACTACTGCCTGTGCCTTCACAACAAAGAACAGAACCGGCCTGCACCCCGCCACCAAGTAATTCACCTAATTGACCTTCAACCGTGAATCGGTTTTCTTGAGCCCAGGTGACCGGTCGAATTTTTTCGGCCAACTCGCGCAATGCCGGCGGAAGCGCCGAAGGAGCGGCTGCAGAAAAGTCAGAACGGGCGAGATTGGCCATTCCTCTAGTATCGAACATATGTTCGATAAAGGCAAGTCAAAAGGTCACCCCTACTGCGGCACGCAGCAGATTTATCCCTCCGGAATGACGACTTCGACGCCTTCTCGGTAATAAGTGAAGAGGTCTTCTAAGGCCTCTTTAAGGCCCGCTGAGGAACCACCCGAAAGCGTCACGGTGATGACATTGCCGTTCAAATGCACCGACGTCACTCCACCATGAGCAAAGACAGTGCGGGCTACTAAATCGGCCGGACGATCAGCCACGATGTCGTCTTGCGAACGAAAAATTTCATGCCCCATGCCGGTAAGCGGGCGATTGGTCTCAAAGCGCACCACACCCGGAATCGATGACGGTTTTTCTAAAACAGTGACTGGCTGACCCATGGCGACAATGTAGCCGCAGATTCAGTTACCGGCCCGCTCTACCGGAGGAACCGGAAAAAGAGGTTCAAGATCGGCCCGCGCACGCCGCACCATAAAGACAGAAATCACAATAGAAATAACGCCTAATAACGCATGCACAATGATGAAGCCAGCATCATGATCGCCTAAGGCAATCTGCGGAATACGCACTAACCACACCAACACCGTGACAACACCCGCAGCCGTGATTACTCGCACCATTGATTCGCTTAATTGCGTGAATCGCTGACGTACCCAGATGATGGCCACACCTAACGCAAAGGCCAACATCACCAGCGAAAGCACAACGGAAAAAATCTTGCCGCCCGTGGACTCATCAGAATTCAACGCATTGGAAATGCGATTACCCCAAACAAAAACAGTCCACACAATGAAAAAACCAAAACTGGCTCGACGACGCATCTGACCAGCCTATTCGTGAACGATCGTCATCACGACAACTTTCAAGACAACATTCACGACACCATCGAAAACAACTGCGGTTCATTGGTACAACGTTCAACACCGGACCACGGCAAATCATCCATAAACGACCAAGAGCGGCGATGAATTGACGTCGGACCATAAGCATTTAATGCCATGCGATGCCGCGGGCATGGATAGCCCTTATTGGTTTCAAAAGAAAACGCAGGGAAATTCACCGCTTCTTCTCGCATCATCCGATCGCGGCTTACTTTGGCCACAATCGAAGCGGCGGCGATGGAAACACATTTCATATCGCCCTTCACCACGTTGATGGAGTTTCCTTTACCAACAAAATCAATTGGTCCGTCAATTAACACTCGATCCGGAACAACCGGCAAAGATTGCAATGCACGGCGCGCACATTCACGTAACGCTTCCGACATTCCCCATTCATCACATTCGGCCGCACTCACAATTCCTAACGACCACTGACACCATTGCGCGACCTTGTCGAACATTTCTTCACGCCGACGTTCCGATAACAATTTCGAATCGCGCAAGTTATAAATGCGCCGATCACGAGGAATTGCCGCTGCCGCCATCACCAGCGGTCCGGCCCATGAACCGCGACCAACCTCATCAATACCAACCACAACTTCATCGCCGTTTTCCCAGCATTGATTCTCTATTTGCAATGTGGGCGCAGTTCGCTTCTTTGCTGATGTTGCGCGCGCGGCCATGGAAAGACGTTAGGTCGTAAAAGCAAGAAGCCCGGCGCTTTCGCACCGGGCTTCTTTTTACAGATGTTTAGGTTCGGTTACTCGACCCAGGTTTCGGTGAGACGAAGCTCGCCACGCTGGAACGGAGCAGCCTTTGCGCCATCAGGCAATGTTTGGTTGATTAAACCACGGATGCTGTTGGCAGCACCGATTGCCCATTGGGTGTGACCCAACCAGATGTAAGGAACCAATTCGGTCTGACGCTTTTGCAGATCGGCATACGCCTGCTTACGCACTGCTTCATCGTTGCTGGCACGAGCCTTGTTAATGGCGGCGTCGATCTGAGGATCAGCCAAGCGAGCAATGTTAAGTGTCAAGACACCAGTGGCGTTCTTGCTCGTCCACCAGACGTAATCGCCATCGGGATCTTGAGCAGCGAACTGACGCCACAGGTTGGCTTGGTAGTTGCCGGTCACCGCATCACTGATGAACTTCGATTGTTCAGTGGTGATGGTGTTCACCGTGACACCACATGCCTCCCATTGTTGCTTCAACAATGCGGTGGTGTTGGTGTTCACCGTGACAGGTGTGGTTCCAAGGTTGAATGAAATCGGGCCCTTTTCGGCAATGACCTGAGCCAACAGCGCCTTACCAGCAGCCGGATCGTTGGTCTTGTATCCAGTGTTGGTGTACCAAGGTGAGTCCTTGGTGAATTGGCTGTCGGCAATACGATCGGCCGGTGTTTCGGCAACGATCAAAATCGCGGCCGGGTCGGTACAAAGTTTGAGACCTTCGCGAACACGAACATCGTTCAACGGTGCTTTCGACGTGTTGAACATCACGAAGGATTCTTCGGTTTCGGTCGGATCAGCAACAAACTGAATCTTTCCGGAAGCAGCCTGTGTTTCCAGTGACTTAATTGCGGCCCAGTCGGTGGTGTGCATCATGTTGATGTCACCCGAAAGAAGTGCGTTCACACGAACTTGCGGATCGATGATGGGACGGAATTCAAGTGAGTCCAAGTACGGCAACTTGTTGCCCTTGGCATCTTTACGCCAGTAATTCGCGTTCTTGGTGCCTTGCCACGCTTTATCTGACACCCAGCTCTTTTGTACGAACGGGCCGGAACCAATTGGTTCACGAGTGTTCGCCGGAGCGGCTGCGTCCAACATGGCAGGAGCGGCAATAAAGCCAACCTGTGTGGTCAGCGATGCCGGCAATGACGCCCATGGATCAACAGTGGTGATCGTGAGTTGCAGATCGCTCACCGGAGTGACGGCTGCAATGTTGGATAAGGCTGCGCCAGTGAGTGGATCAACGCGCACTGCGTTCAAGCTCTTGGCAACTGCGGCTGCATTAACGGGAGTTCCGTTTGAGAAGGTGACACCTTCACGTAAGTCAACGGTCCACGTTTTGAAATCAGCGCTTGCAGTAAACGTCTTCGCCAAATACGGCTGTGCTTTTCCGTTGGCGTCATACGCGGTCAACGGATCGAATACTGCGTTACCAATCATGTAACCAGAAACAGCCCAGCGGTTCTTTGTTGGGTTAAAACCATCGGTTTCGGCTTCTAAACCAAAAACGACTGATCCCCCCGACTTCGGATCCCCTGACGGTTTGATGGTGACATCGGTTGTTTTTCCTGAACTATCCGAAGATGAACTTCCACCGCCACATGCCGCTGCGATGAGCGACAGGACAAGTGCAAGTGCAGCTAGCGGTGCCAAACGGCGGGCTCGCTTGTGCATCAAGTGCCTCCTACAAAGTGACCCACTTTGTTGCGGGTTAGTGGCGAACCTTAGACGTGACTGAGGCCACATGGGTAAAAAATCCCGAAATTTTTTCGGCGCTCACCGATTTCACAAGGCCAAATGCCCCTTGACCACGCCAGAGGAACCCCTAGGTGGGAGTCGTGACGGCTTGCCGAGCACGCAGCCGCCAGAGCGAAACCTCGCCAATACCTTTTAGGAAATGCGTAGGAATAGGAGAAACATGGAACTCGCCCCGTGAGTGGGCAATGTCTTTGAGTTCATCGGAGATCACCACCGAACCGGGGAATGCAACGCTCACAACTCGGCTCGCCAAGTTGACCGTGTGGCCATAGACATCGCCATCGCGTTCGAGCACCGTGCCGTAGGCCAAACCAACGCGCACATCAGAAAGTGAATCGTCTTGTCGGTATTGCTGAGCCAACTCGAGTGCAAGGCGACAGGCTTGTACCGGATCATCGTGCACAAACATCACTTCATCGCCAATTGTTTTCACTACCCGACCGCCGAATTTGCTGACGACATCGAAAGCAATTGATTCGAATCGCGAAACAACTTCGTTTAAGGCGTCGGACTCTAAACGCAACGCTTGCGAAGTGAACTCAACAAGATCGGCAAAGCCCACACAAATTTGATCGGATGAATCTTCGCTCGCCCTAAGCAAACGACGACGTGCTTCGGTGACTAAACGACGACGAAAGATCAAATTAATGATGTGCGGAAGTAATTCAGAAATTTGCTGAGATTGTTCGAGATCAACTTCATCAAATCCCTCTGCCGCAGTTCGTAACCACGCATCAATTTGCGCGGCGGCAATTCGATCGATTGAGGAACCGAGTACGCGGGCAAACTGTCGCGCGTTTTCAACGTCAATCGAACCATCGGCGATTAAGCCAACAATCGAAACCAAAATTTCAATGTCATCGGAAGTGAAGAGCTGTTCGCCAGGCCGTGGATCCGGAAAACCTAACGCTCGCCAAATATTGCGCAGCGTTTCCTGATCAAGACCCGAAAGTTTGGCCACATCATCTAAACCAAACTTCGCTTCATCTTCATTAAGAAATGGTTCGAGCACCCGTGCAGCGAAATCCGCCGAATCGATGTCCGAATCACTCATGAAAATGATTCTCCCTCACTTGCGCCGGTGGCGCTATCAGTTTCATCGTGCTCGTGCTCGTGCTCGTGCTCGTGTTCATGTTCATGTTGATCATTGTGCACATGAACAAACTCGCGGCCAACGGGTGCGGCTAAGAGTGCGTCGCCCCTTCGTTCGCCAGAACTCCATTGCACATCCAAACTGGAACAACGCAATAAGACATCGGCATCACCGTTGAATTCCCACAGCAACGCTGGGCGCAATCCATGCCACCGGACAGCAAACGAAAGTTGTCCGCCCCAAACCGGCATGTCGTGAATGGCTAAGTCAACGCCCAGCCACTCATCATCAATGGCCGGCAGAATCTCGATGACATCGCCAGCATCCTCAACGAATAATCGGCGCACGCTATAGAGGAATTGCGCCGTCAACATTGGATCATGGCCGCATTGTTCTGATGCCCAAGTCCACACCGGTGCGCCTTCGGCTTTCATCTCGCGCACTTCACCCAACGACATAGTTGGAATCGCGAGATGCGCCCCCAGTTTCAAACAGTCGCTTTCCAAACCAGCGAAATCACTTTCAACTTTGTTGGCAGCGTCGGTAAATCCCGAACGACGCAATGTTCCGATGGCGGCGTTTACAGCGCGCCATGTCCATTGCGCGTCATAGGTCACGCGTTGTTCGTTACTCATTCCTAAAGGACCGGCGCCTGATTTAAATGCTTTCGACTTACGCAACAACGGACGCCAACGCCGTTGTAACCAACGGGTGGAGTTCACTACTCGTAATGCAAGTTCGTCGTTCAACACATGTACAGCACTTAATTGTGTGTGTCGATCAAGAGCCACCAACCAAGCCGCCGTGGCATCAAGGCGTTCGACATCAAATGCACCGCTCGCTGATTGAAAATCAGTGAGGTTCAACAAAATACGTAACGCTTGCGAATGAAAACCCGCTTCATCAAGTGCAATGGCCAATGTCGCCGTGGTTACGACGTTCTCTAATTCTCCATCAACCGTTACGGGCAATTCACCGGCGGCATGCGTAAGTAAATGACGCTGCGCGGCGGCCAAGGGCTTTTCAAATTCACGTTCTAAACCATCAACGCGGGGCGCGCCCTCGGTTTGTGCGACCCAACCGGCGACCACTCGGTCTTGCGGAGGCAATTGTTCAAGCGAAACGCTTTCGGCAGATTGCAACGGCACAACAACTTGCAACGCTGCTGTATGAGGCAAAGGAAAAAGTACGACGACGGTTTCGTTATTACGCCATTGCATCGTTTCCCAATTCGCTTCGGCGAATTCAACTTCAGCAAAAACATCACCAGTCGAAACTTTGGCCCGCGAAGGAGCTTTCGATAAGACCGCCAGCACATTTTTTCCGGCGCGTACTTCAACGGTGTTTTCCACTCGCACCAGTTCGACAAATTCCGAATCTGCTAACGGTGAACGTTTGGTAATAGCAACGGCTAACGAAACGGGAATGGTCGATTCGTTCACATAACGCAAAACAACATCGCCATATTCATGCTTCGGGTCGGCTACCGCGTAGGAGTACTGCACTAATTCACCGGATGGAATTCGCAGCGCCGAGGAAACAATGGGCGTCTCCTCCACCAACGACTGCCGGACTAATGAATCGGCGGCCGACATCCATTTCTCGCCCGTGCCCGCGCACCACTGCACCGACACCTCGGCCGTAGAGACAATCCCCTGAGGATCAACAACCGCTTTTTGCGCCGATCCCAGTGTGCCGAGTGTGGTCCATCGCCCTGACATTGCGATGACCGTAGTGCGCTGCGGTGCCGAACGAGAACCGGACCTACACTCGCCGCCGTGCCAACTTC